>DXFC01000092.1 GCA_019114645.1 Candidatus Halomonas stercoripullorum | reverse complement strand
GCCTATGGTTGCCCCTGGTCACCGGCACCCCCTCCTTGATCCTGATTCCTCCCGGCCTGGAGCTCCTGGCCGGCGAGCCACACTGGTACGTGGTGACGCTGGTATCCTTGACGCTCAATGCGCTGGTTTTGATCACCATCTCTCTGGCCACCCACACCTCGGAGGGTGAACGCGCCGCCGCCGAAGCGTGCTCGGTGGACGCCGTGATTCGCCCCAAGCGGTTGCAGCTGCTTGTCACCACCGGCGAAGAGTTCAAGCAACCCCTGACGGAAGCGCTAGGCGAAGCGGCGGCTCAGCGCGAGGTCGAGCGCGCCCTGCACGACCTGGGCATGTCGCCCCTCGACCGGCGCCCTTACGCTCTACGTCGCCTGCGCGACCGCATTCAGGCCAACCTTTCGGGCCTTATGGGCCCAGCGGTGGCACAGGATATCGTCGACCGCTACCTGCCCTATCGCCTGGGCGGCCTGGCGCCTACCGATGACATCCACTTTGTCGAGAATCGCTTGGAAGCCTATCGCTTTCAGCTGACCGGCCTGGCCCGGGAGCTCGACGAACTGCGCCGTTATCATCGGCGCACACTCGAACGCCTGCCGGTAGGCCTCTGCGCCTTCGGGGTCGATGACGAACTGCTGATGTGGAATGAGGCCCTGGCCGAACTTTCCGGTATTGACGGTACCAGTGTGGTAGGTGGACGGCGTGATGGACTGCCGGCGCCCTGGGCGGAGTTGTTACGCCGCACCCTAACCGAACCGCAACAGCGGCTCTACAAGCAGCCAGTCGAGCTGGCCGGGGGGATACGCTATCTGACGCTACAACGAGCCGAGCTACAGGCCGACCATGCGGGGCACGGCGGCAGTGTCATCCTGATCGAAGACCACAGTGAAATGAAGTGGCTTGAAGATGAGCTGGTGCATGCCGCTCGCCTGGCATCGATTGGACAGCTCGCCGCCGGCGTTGCCCACGAGATCGGCAACCCCGTAACCGGCATCTCGTCGCTGGCGCAAAACCTGCGCTACGACACCGATGATCCCGGCATACTGGAGACGGCGGATCAGATTCAACAGTTAACCGACCGTATCTCCCGCATCGTCAGCTCCCTGGTGGGTTTCGCCCATGGCGGCCGACATGTCAAAGGTCACAACCTGGCCCCGGTCGCCATTGCCAGCGTTGTTGACGAGGCGCTGCACTTGATCCAACTGGCACGCTCGGGCGAGGATATTCATTATCACAATCGTTGTCCCGCCGCCTTTACAGTGCTCGGTGATGCCCAGCGTCTGCAGCAAGTCATGATCAATCTACTGACCAATGCCCGCGACGCCAGCGAATCCGGTGGTCAAGTAGTGATTGATGCCAAGCCGGAAGGCAAGCTACTCAAGGTCACTGTGACCGATGCCGGCCACGGGCTCGATGAACAAGTTCGTGAACGCCTCTTCGAACCTTTTACCACGACCAAGCCACCGGGGCAGGGCACTGGACTCGGCCTGCCTTTGGTCTACAGCATCATTGCCGAGCATGGTGGTAGGATCGAAATTGAATCACCCCCCCAAGGGCGTGACAAGGGCACCCGTATCGCTCTGTGGCTGCCCACCGAACGAGAGGATGGTGAAACTACCGATGAACCGGATACTGATCGTTGAAGACGAAGCCATCATCCGCACCGCATTGCGCAAACTGCTGGAGCGCCATGATTACCAGATCAGCGAAGCTGGCAGCGTAGCCGAGGCACTGGCACTTGAGCCGCAGAACTTCGATTTAGTCATCAGTGACCTGCGGCTGCCCGGCGAGCCCGGTACCGAGCTGATTGGCCAGGCGGCCCCAACCCCCGTGCTGATCATGACCAGTTACGCCAGCATGCGCTCGGCCGTTGAGGCCTTGAAGCTGGGTGCCGTGGATTACGTGGCCAAGCCCTTTGACCATGACGAACTACTCGAAACCGTTGCCCGTGTGCTGCACTTGCAGGCGTCACGCAGTGCCCCACCACCCGACATCACCGCTTCAAGCGGCATGCGGCAACAGATGATCGGTGATTGTCCTGCCATGCAGGTGGTTTATACGCGCATTCGCAAAACGGCACCGGCCGATGTCACGGTACTGATTCAAGGTGAGTCTGGAACCGGTAAGGAGCTGGTGGCGCGGGCCATCCACGAGCAAAGCCTGCGCAGCCAGGCTCCGCTTATTTGCGTCAATTGCGCGGCAATTCCCGAAACCCTGATCGAATCAGAGCTGTTCGGTCACGAGAAGGGCGCCTTCACTGGCGCCAGCGCGGCCCGCACAGGCCTGGTGGAAGCTGCCGACGGCGGAACCCTGTTCCTCGACGAGATCGGCGAGTTGCCACTGGATGCCCAGGCACGTCTGTTACGGGTTTTGCAAGAAGGCGAGATTCGCCGGATCGGCTCGGTCGAAACACGCCATGTCGATGTGCGCCTGATTACCGCCACGCATCGCGATCTGCGCGCCCTGTCCAGAACCGGTGAGTTCCGGCTTGATCTTTATTATCGGCTCAATGTCATGCAGATCGACTTGCCGCCGCTACGCGAGCGCGAAGATGATGTGCTGCTGATTGCCGATGTGCTGTTACAGAAAGCCTGTGAGCGGCATCGCCGTGAGGGACTTCGCCTGTCACGCGCCGCGCGCCGTGAAATCCGTGATTTCCCCTGGCCCGGTAACGTGCGTGAACTCGAAAACGCACTGGAGCGCGGCGTTATTCTCGCCGAAGGCCACTTGATCCATCCTGATGACCTCGGCTTATGGCCGAACCTGACGCCGCAACCCCGCAGCGCCCCACCTCCCGCCTCGGCACCAGCCCTTGACGACCCAGTGCATAATGCCAATGAGGATCTCTCTCTGGAGGATTACTTCCAGCACTTTGTCCTGGAACATCAGGACCACATGAGTGAAACCGAACTGGCACAGAAGCTGGGCATCAGCCGTAAAAGCCTGTGGGAACGTCGACAGCGGCTGGGTATACCGCGCAAAAAGCAGGCCCGACGCAGCAGTCCTGACAAAATTCCCTGACAGTACGCAACGCTACGACCAAGGTATAAACGCCTCACAAAATCAGTGGAGGCGTTTTTTTATGACGAAATGAGCAGGATTTTCCCAAGTGTTACCTTCCCACCCACAAAGGGTGCTCGCCTAACTCGACAAGGGTAACACTTTGCTGGGCGCCCAACATTCCGCCCCTACCAGCAACACACAAGCCATTGTTATAAAACATAAAAACAGACCATGGCATGTGACCTGCAATATTCAGTACAAGAAAAACAACATCCGGCTGCTGCTTAGGCACAAACAATAACAATTGCCAACGGTACAGCAGTGTCTGCGCGACAAAACAAAAACAAGACGCTAGCGGACTAGAAAAAGGACGCGGCCAGGGGAAACAACAATAAAAGCCCCAAGGCCCACCTTGCGCTCAAAAATGACAACAATAGCGATGAGCGAAGTACCGGATCCATCAGGACGCAATGCGCCAACCCCGACCCATAACAAGAACAAGGGTCGCAAAGTGCGCACCTTCGGCAACAACTCCAACAAGCCGAAGGCAGGTATAGCCCTATGCCGTCGTGACTGGATTATTGTTTTGAATACGAGGCGGTCGCAGTTAGTGTGAGCTTGGTGACTGTGGTGCGTATTCAAGGCGATGTGCCATCACGAAGAAAAAAAAGCCGCATGGACGCAGCACCGTATGACCTGTGAGAGGAGGCCTTCGGGTCTCCTCTTTTGCTTGAGGGTCGCTTTGCAAGGTGTCGGCGGTCCGCTACACTTTGTGTTTTTCGCACACTGCGAGTCGAAATCACCGCATGCTCAAAGGATTTACCCGCTTTTTACAAAGCCCTGGTGCGCACCTTAAAACACTCTTCGGCCCCCACGAGGCCGCCGGAGGAGTGACAGCCCCCCGTATCATTCCACGCGATCAACACACCGTATCCCGTCAGCACTTCAGCGAAGCCGCCCTGAAGGTGCTCTATCGCTTGCATAATGCCGGCTTCGGCGCTTATCTGGTCGGTGGTTGTATTCGCGATTCCCTGCTGGGCAAGATGCCCAAAGACTTCGACGTGGCAACCGACGCCACCCCCGAACAGGTACGTGAGCTGTTTCGTAACTCACGCATCATCGGCAGGCGCTTTCGGATCGTCCATGTACGTTTTGGTCGTGAGGTAATCGAAGTCACCACTTTCCGTGGCACCCACAACGACGACCACGCCGACCATGTGGCCCAGCAATCCGAGCAGGGCCTGCTACTGCGCGACAACGTTTGGGGCAGCATTCAGGAAGATGCCATTCGCCGTGACTTCAGTGTCAATGCCATTTACTACAGCATTGCCGACTTCACTCTGCATGACTTTGCCAACGGCATGCAAGATATCGAGTCACGCACATTGCGCCTGATCGGCGATCCAGGCATCCGCTATCGCGAAGATCCCGTACGCATGCTGCGTGCCGTTCGCTTCGCTGTTAAGCTCGGTTTCGATATCGCTCCGGAATCCGAAGCGCCGATTTTTGATATGGCACCGCTACTGTTGCAGATCCCCCCTGCCCGGCTGTTCGACGAAGCGCTCAAGCTGTTCATGGCCGGTCATGGCGTGGAGACCTTCCACATGCTGCGCCACTACGGCCTGTTCGCCATGCTCTTTCCCGAAGCCGATGAGGTCATGGCCGAATTACCCTGGGCGGAAGCCCTCATCGAACACGCCCTGGCCAGCACCGACAAGCGTATTCAGGAAGAGCGTCCGGTCACGCCGGCCTTCATCTTCGCTGCCCTGCTGTGGGGTCCGGTTCAACGTCGCCAGACTGACCTCTGTGCTACCGGCATGCCACCCGTGCCTGCTCTGCAACTTGCTGCACAGCAAGCCCTGTCGCGCCAACTGCAACACATCTCGATTCCCAAGCGCTTCAGCCTGCCAATGCGCGATATCTGGGACCTTCAGTTACGCCTGCCCCAGCGCCGTGGCAAACGTGCCGCCCAGTCTCGCGAGCATCCACGTTTTCGGGCCGCTTATGACTTTCTGCTGCTACGCGAAGCAGCAGGCGAGATCGACCCTGGTCTCGGTGACTGGTGGACGGCTTACCAGGAGAGCGACGGCCACGAACAGCAGCGTCTGGTAGATAAAGCCAGTAGCGAAGCTCCTACCGGCCGCTCTTCACGTCGGCGCCCCCGCAAACGCCGCCGCCGTAGCTCGCCCGGCACCTCATGACCACACCGTATGATGTCTACATCGGGATCGGCAGCAATCTTGACGACCCTGTGGCCCAGGTTCGCCAAGCGCTGGCCGAGCTCTCGCGGCTCCCGCTGACACAATATATTGCCGCCTCACGGCTATATCGCAGCCGCCCGGTGGGGCCACAGAATCAGCCCGATTTCATCAATGCCGTTGCCCTGCTGCGAACCCGGCTCTCTCCTCTGGCCCTGCTTGACCAGCTCCAGGCTCTGGAGCAGCGCCATCGCCGGGTGCGTCGCCAGCACTGGGGTCCCCGCACTCTCGATCTCGACCTGCTACTTTATGGTAGCGAGAAGGTGCAATTACCTCGCTTGTGTGTACCGCATCCCGAACTGCAGGCGCGCGCCTTCGTGGTACTGCCCATGGCTGAATTGGCACCACAGCTGACGTTACCGGATGGCGCCGAGATCGCTACATTGGCGATGACCTTGGCGGATGCCAACGCACTTGAGGTGTTACCTGATTACACCTAGCGACGCATAGAGGTGTTACCAGTCGACACAGCTGTCGTAATCTGGTAACAATCAAGCGCACTCCTGATCAAACCCAGGTCGCTGTCCTGATTAAGGGCACTTGCAATCACCACAGCGGCGCCAAGAGACAACGAGAGCAAGCCATGAAATCCGTTACGCTAAGCACTCTGCAGGCTTACAAGCGCGCAGGCGAAACTTTCAGCAGCCTCACCGCTTACGATGCTTCCTTCGCCCATGCTGCTGCCGCTGCGGGCATTGAGGTTCTGCTGGTGGGTGATTCTCTGGGCATGGTGCTGCAAGGCCATACCAGTACCTTGCCGGTTACGCTGGACGACATCTGCTATCACACTCGCTGTGTGGCCCGTGCCAAGGGTGCCAGCATGCTGATGGCGGACCTGCCTTTCATGAGCAATGCCACCACCGAACGCATGCTCAACGATGCCGCTGCCTTGATGCGTGCCGGAGCCGAAATCGTCAAGGTCGAGGGGGAAGCGTGGATGGCCGAAGGCGTGCGCGAGCTGACCCGCCGCGGCGTGCCGGTGTGTGCACACCTGGGGCTGACCCCCCAGACTGTCCATCAGCTGGGCGGCTACAAGGTGCAGGGTCGCGATGCTGAGCAGGCCAATGCGATCCTTGCGGATGCCCGCGCCCTGGTCGAAGCCGGCGCTTCGATTATCCTGCTCGAGTGCGTACCCGCCAGCCTGGGGCGTGCCGTTACTGAAGCCTTGGACGTGCCGGTCATCGGCATCGGGGCTGGTCCTGATACCGACGGCCAGATTCTTGTCATGCACGACATACTGGGCGTCACCCACGGACGCACGCCGCGCTTCGTCAAAAACTACATGACCGAGGCCCAGGACATTGCCGGTGCCTTCAGCCGTTTCCATGAAGATGTCAAAGCGCGTCGCTTCCCGACCGCCGAACATAGCTTCTGAACAACTTACGCCTGTCTGGAGCCTTCTCTGATGCGTACTCTGCAAGAGATTCCCGAGCTGCGTAAAGTCTTGGGCGAATACCGCCAACGCGGACTGCGCATCGGCCTGGTACCGACCATGGGCAATCTTCATGCGGGGCACCTGGCCCTGGTGGAGACTGCACGGCGCCATGCTGACGTGGTGGTAGCCACCATCTTCGTTAATCCCTTGCAGTTCGGCGCCGGGGAGGATCTCGATGCCTATCCGCGCACGCTGGCGGCCGACCAGGCCCAGCTGGAAGCAACCGGCTGCGATCTGCTCTTCGCGCCTACCGTGACGACCCTTTATCCGCACGGTATGGATAACCTGAGCCAGGTCCGCGTTCCGGTCGTCAGTGAAGGGCTGTGTGGCGGCTCACGCCCGGGCCATTTTGACGGCGTCGCCACGGTAGTCAGTCTACTGTTCCACCTGGTGCAGCCCGATATCGCCTGCTTCGGCGAAAAGGATTACCAGCAATTGGCGGTCATTCGCAAGCTGGTGGCCGACCTGCACTTTCCCATCGAGATCATCGGCGTGCCTATCGTGCGTGCCGCCGATGGTCTGGCGCTCTCTTCACGCAACGGCTATCTGAGTGCAGACGAACGGGCAGCAGCACCGCAACTGCAGCGCATACTGACGACACTGCGTCATGCCATCGAAGCGGGAGAGCCCGTAGCGACAGCGCTCGAAAGCGGCCTGAAGCAACTAGGTGCCGCCGGCTTCGAGCCGGATTACCTTGAGCTGCGTGCTGCCGACCTGGGGCCTGTCACCGCTACAACCCGCGAGGCCGTGCTGCTGGCAGCCGTGCGCCTGGGCACTACCCGCCTGATCGACAACCTGATCCTGACTCTGCCGCGCTAAGGCGGCATCCGCACCATCCATTCAGAGGACAATAGCTGCATGTTCACCATCATGCTCAAGGCCAAGCTGCACATGGCCCGCGTTACCCACGCCGTACTCAATTATGAAGGCTCCTGCGCCATCGACGGTGAGCTGCTGGACATGGCCGGCATTCGCGAGAATGAGCAGATCCAGATCTATAACGTCGAGAACGGCCAGCGCTTTACTACTTACGCCATTCGGGGCGAAGAGGGCTCTCGCATCATCTCGATCAACGGCGCCGCCGCTCATCTGGCCAACCCCGGCGAACGCGTGATCATCTGCAGCTATGCTCACTACAGCGAAGCCGAGCTGGACAACCACCAGCCCCGCCTGGTCTACCTGCAGGAAGGCAATGAGGTCAGTCACACC
Source organism: Candidatus Halomonas stercoripullorum (assembly GCA_019114645.1). Classification (GTDB taxonomy): domain Bacteria; phylum Pseudomonadota; class Gammaproteobacteria; order Pseudomonadales; family Halomonadaceae; genus Halomonas; species Halomonas stercoripullorum. The sequence continues at coordinate 10,099 of DXFC01000092.1, read as the reverse complement.
AGTCACGCCATTCCTGTCCAGTTCGCTTGATCAGGCTACGTAACACACCAGACGAGAGTCATTGCCGCCACGCGCGAACGTCGCTTATGCTGGTGTAAATATCGACAGTCCAGGAGAACTTCAATGCAAGACGTGGTAATTGTTGCCGCCCGCCGCACCGCCATCGGCGCCTTCGGCGGATCGCTCGCCGGCATTCCCGCCAGCGACCTGGGCGCCCTGGTGATCAAGGATATTCTGGCCAGCACGGGGGTCGCCCCCGAGCAGGTCGATGAAGTTCTGCTCGGCCAGGTACTTACTGCTGGCGCCGGGCAGAATCCGGCGCGTCAGGCTGCCATCAAGGCCGGCTTGCCTCACAGCGTTCCTGCAATGACCATCAACAAGGTGTGTGGCTCTGGCCTCAAGGCACTGCACCTGGCAGCCCAGGCCATCCGCTGTGGCGACGCCGAGATCGTCCTTGCCGGCGGCCAGGAGAATATGTCGCTTGCTCCCCACGTCCTGCCCAATTCGCGTAACGGTCAGCGCATGGGTGACTGGAAGGCCATCGACAGCATGGTGCACGACGGCCTATGGGACGCCTTCAATGACTATCACATGGGGATCACTGCCGAGAACCTGGCGGAGAAATACACCATCACCCGCGAAGCGATGGATGAGTTCGCTGCCGCTTCACAGCAAAAAGCGGCAGCCGCCATCCAGGAAGGACGCTTCAAGGGCCAGATCGTGCCTGTGGAAATTCCCCAGCGCAAAGGCGACCCGCTGATTTTCGATACCGACGAGAATCCGCGTGCTGTCACTGCCGACAAACTCGCCGGCATGCGCCCCGCCTTCAAGAAGGACGGTACCATCACCGCCGGTAACGCCTCTTCACTCAATGATGGTGCAGCCGTGGTCATGCTCTGCTCGGCTGCCAAGGCCCGTGAGCTCGGCCTGGAGCCGCTGGCACGCATTGCCGCCTACAGCAATGCCGGTGTCGATCCCGCCATCATGGGCATTGGTCCGGCACCTGCCACCCGTCGCTGCCTGGAGAAGGCCGGCTGGAGCCTGGAAGATCTCGACCTGATCGAGGCCAACGAAGCCTTTGCTGCCCAGGCCCTTTCAGTCAACAAGGAGCTGGGCTGGGATGCCGCCAAGATCAACGTCAACGGCGGCGCCATTGCCCTGGGTCACCCTATTGGGGCCTCCGGCTGTCGTGTCCTGGTCACGCTGCTGCACGAGATGATTGCCCGGGATGCCAAGAAGGGCCTTGCCACCCTGTGTATCGGTGGTGGACAAGGGGTGGCGTTGGCCATCGAACGGTAAGCACTAGCCGCACCAAAAAAACTGCCCCCATGGCTCAGCCATGGGGGCAGTTTGCGTTTCGGCGTCAGTCGAGTGCGGTTTATTCCGCCGTCTCGGCCGCTTCGAAAGCGCTCTTCTCTTCCGGGGTGATCTCCTTGATGGTGAGCTTCACGCGGTTGCGGTTGTCGATGTCGAGCACCTTGACCACGACTTCGTCACCTTCATTGAGGAAATCACGCACGTCATTGACCCGCTCGGGCACAATCTGCGAGATGTGCACCAGGCCGTCGGTGCCCGGCATAATGTTGACGAAAGCGCCGAAGTCAGCGATACGCACCACCTTGCCACGATAGAGCTTACCGATCTCGGCTTCGGCAGTGATGGCCAGCACGGTATCGATCGCCTTCTTGGCCGCCACCTTGTCATCGGCGTAGATACGTACGGTGCCGTCGTCGTCGAGATCGATGGAAGCGCCAGTGTCTTCGCAGATCTTGCGAATCGTCGCACCGCCTTTGCCGATCACATCGCGGATTTTTTCCGGATCGATCTTGATGGTAGCCATGGAGGGGGCGTTTTCGGAGATCTCGGCACGGCTCTGGGCGATCACCTCGTTCATCTGCTCGAGGATGTGCAAACGCGCTGCATGGGCCTGCTCGAGAGCGCGCTCCATGATCTCTTCGTTGATCCCCTCAATCTTGATGTCCATCTGCAGCGCGGTGACGCCGGCAGCGCTACCCGCCACCTTGAAGTCCATATCGCCCAGGTGGTCTTCGTCACCCAGGATATCGGTGAGTACGGCAAAGCCGGTATCGTCCTTCACCAGCCCCATGGCGATACCTGCCACTGGTGCTTTCAGCGGGACACCGGCATCCATCAGTGCCAGTGAAGCCCCACATACCGACGCCATGGAGCTGGAGCCGTTGGACTCGGTGATCTCGGACACCACACGAATGGTATAGGGGAAATCCGCTTCACTCGGCAACATGCCTTCGACACCGCGCCGCGCCAGGCGACCGTGTCCGATTTCACGCCGCTTGGGACCGCCCATGAAACCCGCTTCGCCAACACTATAGGGAGGGAAGTTGTAGTGCATCAGGAAGCGATCCTTGCGCTCGCCTTCCAGCGATTCGATCAGCTGGGCATCACGCAGCGTACCCAGGGTCGCGATCACAATTGCCTGGGTCTCGCCACGGGTGAAAATTGCCGAGCCGTGAGTCTTGGGCAGGCTACCCACTTCGATAGCCAATGGGCGCACGGTCTTGTGGTCACGCCCATCGATACGCGGCTCGCCCGCAATCACACGGGAGCGTACGACATGCTTCTCGAGACCGGCAAAAACGCCTTTGACCTCGTCAGCTGAATACTGGCCCTCTTCTTCACCGGCCAGCTGTGCCACTGCCTGCTCCTTGAGCTCGGCCAGGGCGTCCTGACGCGCCATTTTGTCGGTGATACGGTAGGCTTCGCCAATCTTGGCTGCGAAGGCTCCGGATACCGCTTCCTTGAGTCCGGTATTCTCAGCCGGCGCCTGCCACTCCCACTTGGGCTTGGCGGCTTCAGCAGCCAGCTCATTGATCGCGGCAATAGCGACCTGCATCTCCTGGTGGCCAAACAGGACAGCGCCCAGCATCTCGTCTTCGAGCAGCTCTGCCGCCTCGGATTCAACCATCAGCACCGCCTGCTGGGTACCGGCAACGACCATGTCCAGCTCGGACTCGGCAAGCTCCGCAACGGTGGGGTTGAGGAAGTAGCCCTGGTCTTCATTGAAGCCCACCCGCGCGGCGGCAATCGGTCCATTGAAAGGAACGCCGGAAATGGTCAGCGCGGCGGAGGTGCCCAACATCGCAGCGATATCCGGGTCATGATTACGATCGGTGGAGAGCACCGTACAGATGACCTGCACTTCGTTCATGAAACCATTCGGGAACAGCGGGCGAATGGGGCGGTCGATCAAGCGAGAAGTGAGGGTTTCCTTCTCGGTAGGGCGCCCTTCACGTTTGAAGAAGCCGCCGGGGATCTTGCCCACGGCATAGGTCTTCTCCTGGTAATGCACGGAGAGCGGGAAGAAGTCCTGCCCAGGCTTGGTTTCCTTGCGAGCGACCACGGTGCATAGCACCACTGTCTCGTCCATGGTGACCATGACGGCACCAGTGGCCTGGCGGGCGATGCGCCCGGTTTCCAGGGTGACGGTGCTGCGACCGTACTGAAATGTTTTCTTGACCGGATTCACGGCGACTTCCTTCAACTTTGCTTTTCTCATGTATGGGTCGTTTCTGACTCGGCGACCATTTTAGGGCTTGACGCGCGTGAGAGCCACCTATAGAGCGGTTTTCACTCCTGCAATGCAAAACGGGCAGCCCTGAGGCTGCCCGCTTTATTCCCGCTAGCGACGCTTAGCGACGCAGGCCGAGACGCTGAATCAGTTCCTGATAGCGCGTCAGATCCTTGCGCTTCAGATAATCCAGCAGCTTACGACGCTGGTTAACCATGCGGATCAGGCCACGACGTGAGTGGTGATCGTGCTTGTTGGTTTTGAAGTGCTCCTGCAGGCCGTCGATGTTGGCGCTCAGCAGGGCCACCTGAACTTCTGCGGATCCGGTGTCATTCTCGCCGCGACCGAATTCCTTGATGATTGCGCTTTTTTGCTCAGTGGTCAGTGCCATCTGTCTCTCCAGTAGCAATATGCCTGAATAGTGTGAATGTATGAGACCACGCATATTTGCAGTCTCGAAACTCTCCCTGGGGAAGCCAGCCGGACAGGCCGCTTCGTTATGCGGCTGCCGTACTCAGCAGCCGTTTCGGCGCCACTTCCTGTGGGCCGCTTACCACGCCGAGTCCGATAAAGGTCTCAGCGCTGTAGAGTCTTGCCAGCTCCCCGATCGCGATATCATTCACGTCGAGCCTCACCGGCTGGCCCTGCATGATCCGCTGTCGGGCCGCCTCATCCAGTGCGAGACGCGGCAAATGTGCCACCAGCACATCGACCGGCAGCAGAGCTGTCTCACGTGCCGCTTGATCGGGCAGGGCCTCCAGCCTATCGATCGTTAGCATGCCTTCCGCCCCAAAGGGACCGGTGGCAAGCCGCCGCAATGCCGTAATGTGCGCCCCACAACCCAGCGCACGGCCGATATCCTCGGCCAGGGTACGGATATAGGTACCCTTGCTGACCCGCACCTCAAGCTCGAAGGCAGTGCCTTCAACCGCAAGCAGCCGCGCATCATACACTGTCACACGGCGTACTGCACGTTCGACTGTCTTGCCTTCGCGAGCCAGCTCATACAGCTTGCGCCCCTGGTGCTTGAGCGCCGAATACATGGGTGGCGTCTGTTCGATCTCGCCCCGAAACCGCTCCAGGACATGCTCAATTTCCGTGACACTTAACGGAGCCACCGGATGGCGCTCAACCACCTCGCCCTCGGCATCCCCGGTATCAGTCACCACACCGAGCTGCACCCGCGTACGGTAAGTCTTGTCGGCCTCCAGCAGCTGGGCCGAGAATTTCGTTGCCTCACCCAGGCATACCGGTAGCAAGCCAGTCGCCATGGGATCCAGCGTTCCCGTATGCCCCGCTTTCTGTGCTTGCAGCAAACGCCGCACCTGCTGAAGCGCTTGATTACTCGACAGCCCCTGGGGTTTGTCGAGCAACAGCACCCCATCCACTGGCAAACCGCGACGGCGTCTTGCCATCAGTCATGTTCTTCCGTGCCATTGGTATCTTGCACAGCTCCCGCCTGACGCTCACGGTCACTGGATACCGCTTGCTCAATCAGCGAGGAGAGCCGCTGGCCACGCACCACGCTCTCGTCATAATGAAAACGTAGTTCGGGCACATGACGCAGCTTGATGCGCCGGGCGATCTGGCTGCGCAGAAAGCCGCCCGCCTGCCGCAGCACCTTGAGGTTCTCCTTCACCCGCTCGGGGCTATCCTCGCCCAGCAGCGTCACATAGACATCGGCATAGCCGAAGTCACGGCTGACCGTGACCCCGCTGACCGTGACCATGCCCAAGCGTGGATCCTTGACCTCGCGCTGAATCAGCACGGCCAGCTCTTTCTGCAGCTGGTCACCTACCCGGTCGGTACGCTTGAATTCGCGCATGCTTCACTCCCGCTACGATTACAGCGTCCGCTCGACCTTGACCTGATCGAACACCTCGATCTTGTCGCCGACCTGAACATCGTTGTAGTTCTTGACACCGATACCGCACTCCATGCCGTTGCGCACTTCCTGTACGTCATCCTTGAAGCGGCGCAGTGATTCCAGCTCGCCCTCATAGATGACCACGTTGTCACGCAACACACGGATCTTCTTGCTGCGGTAGACAGTGCCTTCCACCACCATACAACCTGCCACAGCACCAATCCTGGGAGCACGGAAGACGTCGCGAACCTCAGCCACGCCGACGATTTCTTCTTTCCACTCCGGTGCCAGCATGCCGCTCATGGCGAGCTTGACCTCGTCGATGAGCTGGTAAATCACACTGTAGTAGCGTAGATCCAACCCTTCACGCTCAATGATTTCACGCGCAGCGGCATCGGCACGTACGTTGAAGCCGATCACCGTGGCTTCGGAAGCCAGCGCCAGGTTAGCGTCGGTACCGGTGATACCGCCCACTCCTGAGGAAACCACCGCCACTTCCACTTCGTCGGTGGAGAGCTCTTCCAGTGCGCCCTTGATCGCTTCCAGCGAACCCTGTACGTCGGCCTTGAGCACGATGTTGACCTTGGCCACCTCGTCCTGGCCCATCTGGCTGAACATGTTCTCCAGCTTGGCCTTCTGCTGGCGAGCCAGGCGTACCTCGCGGTACTTGCCTTGACGGAAGTTGGCCACTTCACGGGCCTTTTTGTCATCGGCCACGACCATGAAGTCGTCACCCGCCTCAGGCGTACCGTCAAGCCCCTGGATCTCAACCGGCATGGCCGGGCCCACTGATTCGACCTGCCTGCCCAGCTCATTGGTCAATGCGCGCACACGACCATAGTGCAAGCCAGCCAGTACGATGTCGCCGCGCTTCAGGGTACCGTTCTGTACCAGTACGGTAGCTACCGGACCACGCCCCTTGTCAAGACGCGATTCGATCACCACACCCTTGGCAGGCGCTTCCGGCACCGCCGTGAGCTCAAGCACTTCCGACACCAGCAGTACAGCTTCAAGCAGCTCATCAATCCCCTCGCCGGTCTTGGCCGAGACGTGGACAAACTGGGTGTCGCCACCCCATTCTTCCGAGATCACGCCGTGCTGGGACAACTCGTTCTTGACCCGGTCGGGATCCGCCGTGGGCTTGTCAATCTTGGTAATCGCCACCACCAACGGAACGTCAGCAGCCCGGGAGTGCTCAATGCCCTCAATCGTCTGCGGCATCACACCGTCATCCGAGGCCACGACCAGGATAACCACGTCGGTCGCCTTGGCGCCGCGCGCACGCATGGCGGTAAATGCCGCGTGTCCCGGCGTATCGAGGAAGGTCACACCACCATGCTCGCCCTCAACGTGATAGGCGCCGATGTGCTGTGTAATCCCCCCCGCTTCGCCGGGAGCCACCTTGGCCTTGCGAATATAGTCGAGCAGCGAGGTCTTGCCGTGGTCAACGTGGCCCATGACGGTCACCACCGGTGAGCGCGTGATCTGCTCGCCTTCGTAGGAGATGCCTTCGAGCATTTCGGTTTCGAGGGCGTCATCCTTGATCAGTTTGGGAGTGTGGCCCATCTCTTCGACCACGATGGCCGCCGTGTCCTGATCAATGGTCTGGTTGATGGTCACCGCAGCACCCATGGTGAACATGGCCTTGATGACTTCATTGGCCTTGATCGACATCTTGTCCGCCAGCTCGGCAACACTGATCGACTCAGGAATCGACACTTCACGCACGATCGGCTGCGTCGGTTTCTGGAAACCGTGCTTGCCGCCACCCTGCGTGGAGCCACGGCGTCCGCCACGACGTTCCGCACGCCGGGTCTTCTTGGCACCACCACCACGGCGACGCTCTTCACGATCGCCACGGTCGTCGTCATCGCGATCGTGGCGGCCTTTCTTGGCCGACGTTTTCTTGGGCGGTGCAGTACGCCGATCACTGCGGCCTTCCTTGGGCGGAGCCGGGGGCTCTGGGTCAGTTGACAACCCCTCCACATTTAGCTCGGGCACCGGAATCTCAATGGCTTCGCTGGCTTTCGCTGCTTCCGCTTCCGCGGCCGCTTTTTCCTCAGCCTCTGCCGCCGCCTGCCTGGCCGCCTCGGTACGGGCTTTTTCTTCTTCCGCCTCGCGCCGCGCTTCGGCTGAAGCCATGTCCCCTACCAGTTGACGCGGGCCACTCTCTTCAGCTTGCGGTGCCTCTTCCTTGGGCTCCTCGCGCTTCACATAAGTACGCTTCTTGCGTACTTGAACTTCGATTGTCTTGCCGCGCTCACCGGTCTTGATCCGGCTGCGCGTCTGGCGTGTCAGCGTGATACGGTTGCGCGCCCCCGGGCCACCATGGCTCTTGGTCAGGTAATCGAGCAGCTTGCGCTTGTCCTCTTCGGACACGGCATCTTTTTCAGACTTGTGCTCAAGTCCCGCTTCTTTCATCTGTTCCAGCAGGCGGGGCACATCGCGGCCCACCTTTGCGGCAAAATCTTTAACGGTCATTTCTGACATCTCGACCCTCCTCAGCCCGTGACCTGTTTACTGTTCGTTCTCGAACCAGGGCGCACGGGCAGCCATGATCAGTGCTGCAGCGCGCTCCTCGTCCATGCCCTCGATATCCATCAGATCGTCGACGGACTGCTCGGCAAGGTCCTCCATGGTGGTGATATCCCGGCTCGCCAGAGTGAAAGCCAGATGACGCTCCATCCCTTCCATCTCAAGCAGATCATCGGCCGGCTGTGCACCGTCCAGCTGCTCTTCAGAGGCGATGGCCAGCGTCAGCAGCTCATCCTTGGCGCGGGCGCGCAGCTCTTCTACCAACTCTTCATCAAGCTCCTCGATCTCGAGCATCTCTTCGAGGGGCACATAAGCAATTTCTTCCAGTGTGGTGAAGCCTTCCTCGACCAGCAATCGGGCAAGGTCCTCCTCGATATCCAGATGCTGGATAAACTGCTCGACCAGACTGTCGACTTCCTCTTCGCGCTTGTCTTCCGCCTCGGTCTCGGTCATGACGTTGATACGCCAGCCGGTCAGTTCAGAAGCAAGGCGGACATTCTGCCCACTGCGACCAATCGCCTGGGCCAGATTATCCTCGGCCACGGCAACATCCATGGCATGCGTTTCCTCGTCGACCAAAATCGACGCAACATCCGCAGGCGCCATGGCATTGATAACGAGCTGGGCCGGGTTGTCATCCCACAGGATGATATCGACACGCTCATTCTGCAGCTCGCCGGATACCGCCTGCACACGTGACCCACGCATGCCGACACAGGCACCCACCGGATCGATGCGGCGGTCATTGGTCTTGACCGCGATCTTGGCCCGCGAGCCCGGATCACGCGCCGCACCCTTGATTTCAATAAGCTGCTCAGCGATCTCGGGAACCTCGATCTTGAACAACTCCATGATCAGCTCCGGGCAGGTGCGTGACAAAATCAGTTGTGCGCCACGCGCCTCAGGGTCCACCTTGTGCAACAGAGCCCGCACGCGGTCATTCATGCGATAACGTTCACCGGGAATCATCTCGCTACGCGGCAGAAACGCCTCGGCGTTGTCACCCAGGTCAACGACCAGGCCATCACGGGTCGCCTTCTTGACGATCCCGGCGACCAGCTCGCCTTCACGCTCGGCGTACTGGCGTACCACCTCGGCGCGCTCGGCCTCACGGACTTTCTGTACAATCACCTGCTTGGCTGTCTGTGCCGCGATACGGCCAAAGGTGGCATTCTCGATCAGCTCTTCAACCACATCACCCAGCTTGAGCGGGGGTTCACGGCGACCGGCAAAGGACTCCTTGATTTCAGCATCCGGATTCTCGAACTCGTCGTCTTCCACCACTGTCCAGCGGCGGAAGGTCTCGTAGTCGCCGGTTTGACGATCAATATGGACTCGCACATTGACTTCCAGCCCCTCGAAGCGCTTACGCGACGCACTGGCCAGCGCCGCCTCCACAGCCTCGAATATGACTTCGCGGGGCACACCCTTCTCGTTGGAGATCGCATCAACGACCGTCAGAATTTCTTTGCTCATACCTTTGCCTCGCCAGAAACTTGTTCTTGGGGCGCCCAGTTCAGTCCGCCGCCTCAGTTCTCGAAGCGCGGTACTACCCGCGCCTGATCAATACTTTCAATGGGAAAGCAGTATTCCTCACCATCGAGCTGCAACAGCACTTCGTCCGCTTCAATACCTGCCAGCAGGCCCTGAAACTTGCGTCGCCCTTCGAACGGGGTGCGTAGCTTCAGTGCTACGTCATGCCCCGCATAGCGGGCAAAGTGATCGAGGGTGAAGAGTGGGCGATCCATACCCGGCGACGAAACCTCCAGGCGATATTCACCTGGGATGGGATCCTCCACATCAAGCACACCACTGACCTGTCGGCTGATATCGGCACAGTGGTCCACGCTCACGCCCTCTGCATGATCAATGTAGATCACCAAGCGGGTATGCTTACCCTGGGCCAGGTATTCAATACCCCAGAGCTCAAATCCCATCGCGGTGACTACCGGCTCGATCAGCGCGTACAGCGCAGCATCCTTGAGTGCCATAGAGAAGCTCCTACAGCCGTTGCATCAGGCACCTGGCCGGGAGTGTATAGATAAGCTAGGTGGCTGATTGGCGTTGCCCGAATAAGCCCTGACGACCGAAATCCCCAGTGGGCCGCTAACAAAAAGCCCCTTCACAGGAAGGGGCTTTTCACAAGAAAC
>DXFC01000091.1 GCA_019114645.1 Candidatus Halomonas stercoripullorum | reverse complement strand
GCCTTCCAGCAAGGCCTGGAACTGCTCGCCGCTTTCGACCACACGCATGCCCTTGCCACCCCCCCCGGCACTGGCCTTGAGCAGCACCGGATAGCCGATCTTGTCGGCCTCGCGGCGCAGCAGATCGTCGTCCTGGTCGTCGCCGTGGTAGCCGGGCACCAGCGGTACGCCGGCGTTTTCCATGCGCGCCTTGGCGGCGGACTTGTCGCCCATGGCCGCGATGGCCGAGGCGGGCGGACCGACGAAGGTGATACCGGCGGTTTCCAGCGCTTGAACAAAAGCACCGTTCTCGGAAAGAAAGCCGTAACCGGGGTGGATGGCACCCGCGCCGGTGCGCTGGGCGGCGTCTACCACTGCGTCGATTTTCAGGTAGCTGTCACGGGCAGCGGCCGGGCCGAGACGTATCGCCTCGTCGGCTTCGCGCACGTGGCGGGCGTTGGCATCGGCGTCGGAGTACACCGCCACGGTGCGCAGGCCCATGGCGCGGGCGGTGCGCATCACGCGGCAAGCGATCTCGCCACGGTTGGCCACCAGCAGGGTGTCGAATTTGTTCATATCCAGGCTCATGAGCGGGGCTCCGAGGGAGTATTCTGTGGTTGATGAGCGGTGCGCTCGGTCCAGGCAGGGCGGCGCTTGTCGAAGAAGCTGGCCAGACCCTCCTGGCCTTCGGCGCTCACGCGAAGTTCGCTGATCACGCGGCAGGTGTGCTCGCGGGTGGCGTCTGAGTCAGGCGCTTGGGCCACGCTTGCCAAGAGCGCCTTGGTGGCGCGTTGGGCCTGGGGCGAACCGGTCAGCAGGGTCTCAAGCATGCTCTCCACGGCCTCATCGAGCTCGTTGTGGCCGACGACTTGATGCACCAGGTCCAGTTCCAGTGCCTGATCGGCATTGATCACTTCGGCGGTGAGCGCGTAGCGGCGCATCTGGCGCGCGCCCAGGGCACGCTGGACATAGGGGCTGATGACCGCCGGTGACAGGCCGATCTTCACCTCGGAGAGGCAGAAGCGGGCTTTCTCGGAGGCGATCACGATATCGCAGCAGGCGGCCAGACCCACGGCGCCGCCGAAGGCCGCGCCTTGCACACGACACAGGGTGGGGCAGGGCAGGGTGTCGAGGCCGTGCATCAGCGCGGAGAGCTTGCGCGAGTCGGCCAGGTTGCCCTCGAAATCATATTCCACCATGCGCTGCATCCAGTTCAGGTCGGCACCGGCGGAAAAGCTCTTGCCTTCGGAGCCCAGCACCACCACCCGCACCTCGCCCTGGTGAGCGGCGTCGTGGAGCCTGGCCAGGTGCGCGTTGAGCTCGGCGATCAGGCTGTCGTCGAAGGCGTTGTGCACCTCGGGGCGGTTCAGCGTCAGCCAGGCGACGCCGCGCTCGTCGATGTGGAGCTGGGAATAAGGAGTTACCATTTCACTGCCTCATGAAATTGGCTCTGGGTGGCTGTTCGCGGTCCACCGATGACAGAAAACGCGAAGACGCTATAAATCCATCCCTGGACGCTCCATTTTTCTATCCCTGAAAAATGAGCTTCGCTAGTTTCTGTCCCGGGACCGCGAGTGCTAGTTACCCTTTGGGCCGTGAAAGTCGATTACATCCGGAACACGCCAAATTTGGTGTCTTCTACTTCCGCATTCATCGCCGCGGCCAACGAGAGCCCCAGCACGTCGCGGGTCTGCGCCGGGTCGATCACGCCGTCGTCCCACAGCCGGGCGCTGGCGTAGTAGGGGTGACCCTGATGCTCGTACTGCTCGCGGGTGGGCTGCTTGAAAGCCTCTTCCTCTGCGGCGCTCCACTCGCGGCCTTCCCGCTCGTACTGCTCGCGCTTGACCTGGGCGAGAACGCCGGCGGCCTGCTCGCCACCCATGACCGAAATGCGCGCGTTGGGCCACATGAACAGCAGGTTGGGGTCGTAGGCACGGCCACACATGCCGTAGTTGCCGGCGCCGAAGCTGCCGCCAATCAACACGGTGAACTTGGGCACCTTGGCGCAGGCCACGGCGGTGACCAGCTTGGCGCCGTGCTTGGCGATGCCTTCGTGCTCGTACTTGGAGCCGACCATAAAGCCGGTGATGTTCTGCAGGAACACCAGCGGGATCTTGCGCTGGGCACACAGTTCGATGAAGTGGGCGCCTTTCACCGCTGATTCGGAGAACAGCACGCCGTTGTTGGCCACGATGCCCACCGGATGGCCGTGAATATGGGCAAAGCCGGTGACCAGGGTGTCGCCGTAGTAGCGCTTGAACTCGTCGAAGTCGGAGTCGTCGACGATGCGGCCGATCACTTCGCGCACATCAAACGGTTTTTTGAGATCGGTACCCACGATACCGTAGAGCTCGCTGGGATCGAGGCGCGGGGGCTTGGGCTCCTGCATCTTGAGCTGGCCGCGCTTCTGCCAGTTGAGGCGCGACACGCAGGCGCGGGCGAGCTGCAGGGCGTGGGCGTCGTTCTCGGCGTAGTGGTCGGCCACACCGCTCTGCTTGGCGTGAACATCGGCGCCGCCCAGGTCTTCGGCACTGATGGTTTCTCCGGTGGCGGCCTTCACCAGCGGCGGGCCTCCCAAGAAGATGGTGCCCTGTTCGCGCACGATGATCGATTCATCGGCCATGGCCGGCACATAGGCACCGCCGGCGGTGCAGGAGCCCATGACCACGGCGATTTGCGGAATACCCTCGGCGGAGAGGGTGGCCTGGTTGTAGAAGATACGGCCAAAGTGGTCCCGGTCGGGGAACACTTCATCCTGGCGGGGCAGGAAGGCGCCGCCGGAATCGACCAGGTAGATGCACGGCAGGCGATGCTTGCGGGCGATTTCCTGGGCGCGCAGGTGCTTCTTGACCGTGAGTGGATAGTAGGTGCCGCCCTTGACGGTGGCGTCGTTGGCGACGATCACGCACTCCACCCCAGAGACGCGACCGATGCCGGTGACCACGCCGGCTGCGGGCACATGGCTTTCATAGACCTCATGGGCGGCCAGGGCCGAGAATTCAAGGAAGGGCGAGCCCTCGTCAAGCAGGTGGTCGATACGGTCGCGCACGAACAGCTTGCCACGGCTCTCGTGGCGGGCGCGGGACTTTTCGCCGCCGCCCTGGGCGATGGCGGCGGTGAGTTCACGCAGCTTCATCACCTCGTCACGCATCGCCTTGTCGTTGGCCTGGAAGCCTTCGCTGCGCGGATTGATTTGGG
>DXFC01000011.1 GCA_019114645.1 Candidatus Halomonas stercoripullorum | reverse complement strand
CAAAGGCGATGCCCATTTCGAACAGGCCAACATAAACCCCGGCACCTACCGCTGCCCAACCGGACCAGGTAAAGCCCGGGCCCAGCAGCATCAAGAGTGTCAACAGCGGCAAGCCCACCGCGAAGTTCTGCCACTGGGCCACCAGTGGCGGGCGCCGGTCGCGCACGTTGAGCAGCCAGTAAAGCGCCCAGAGCGCGGTAGAAGCCAACGCCAGCCCCACACCCAAGGGGTCGGCGAAAGTCACATTGAAGACCTCGCCACGGGTGGCAATCACCCATACCCCCGCATAGGCGATCAGCCCCGCCAACACATCAACACGGGTAAGACGCTGACCCAACAGGGGCACTGCGAGAAACGCCATGGCCAGCGCCCAGGTATAGTTAAGCGCCATGGCCTCCTGGCCCGGCAGGCGGTCATAGGCACCAAACAGCACCAGGTAATAAGCCAGCGGATTCATCAGCCCGGCCCAGGCGGCGGTACGCCAGCCATGGCGCAAGGCACTCTTCATCAGGCCCTGATGAGTCACCAGGGCCCCCATTAAAAGCCACGACACCGCGGATGCCACCCAGATCAGCTCCAGCGGCGACATATAGCTCAGCGCCACCTTGAATGCGGTGGCCACGGTGGACCACAGCGCCACCGCGCCCAGGCCGTAGAGCATGGCGGCCCGGTCCTGGTACGGCGCAGCACCACTCATCGGTCGATATGGCCCAGGTCGCGGCCGGGGGCGAGACGATCACGCACACGCTGCTTGAGCTGCTTGCTGTCGGGAAAGCCGCCATCGCGCTTGCGCTCCCACAACGATTCGTCGTCGTAGAAGATTTCGAAATAGCCGCCATGGGCAGGCACCAGGGCGACTTCCTCCAGCTCCTCACCGAACGTGGAGAGTAATTCCTGCGCCAGCCAGGCGCTGCGCAGCAGCCATTGGCACTGGGTACAGTAGTGAATGCGAATACGTGACATGTCAGCCGCCTGTCGCAACAATGGAAGGGGTGATGATAGCAGTCAGGGAAAGCCAATGGCCGAAAGCAAGGTTTCACAGTCACAACTCTATGAGTGGCTAACCGGCGACGAGGACAGCCGTATGTGTCGCGACATTAGCGACACCGCCTGCCACGAGCAGCCGCGCAACTTTTTCCTTCATCTGTTCGCTGCACTGGGCAACAAGCTCGCCGATGAGCTTTCCAGCGCCCGCCTGGTCCTGCCCTGGCTGCTGGGTGCGATTGGCGCACCATTGTGGATGGTGGGTCTGCTGGTCCCGATTCGCGAGTCCGGATCCCTGCTGCCACAACTCTTTGTGGCCGGGTTTATTCGCCTGAAGCCCCAGCGCAAATGGACCTGGGTGACCGGTGCCTGCCTGCAAGCACTGGCTGCCTTAACGCTGGCACTGCTTGCCCTGTTCAGCCAGGGCGGGCTTGGCGGCGCCCTGGTGCTGCTGGCGCTGGCAGCATTGGCGCTTGCCCGTGGGCTTTCTTCAATCGCCACCAAGGATGTATTGGGCAAGACCATCGCCAAGGGTCGCCGGGGCAACCTGATGGGCTGGAGCGGTAGTGTTGCCGGGGCCGTTACCCTGGCTGCCGGCGGTGTGTTGATGCTGTTTGGGGATCGTCCCGGCGAAATCGCCCTGGCCACCCTGCTCTGTGTGGCCGCCCTGGGCTGGGCACTCAATGCAATCTGTGCGGCACGTATTGTCGAAGAGCCAGGCGCGGTGGAGGGCGGCGAGAACGCCTGGAGCAGTATCAAGCTGGGATTGCGTCTGCTCCGTGATGACCGGGACTTTCTCCACTTCAATCTCTCCCGCTCACTGTTGCTGGCCAGTGCCCTGGCCCTGCCCTACGTGGCCCTGCTCGGTCAACAGCAGAGCGGCACCGAGCTGGGGGGCCTGGGCGTGTTGATCGTGGTGTCGGGTATTGCCGGCATGCTGGCGAGCCCGTTCTGGGGCAAGCGTGCCGACCGCTCAAGTCGCCAGGTGCTGCGCGATGCAGGTCTTGCCGCTGCTGTCTGCTGTCTGCTGGGTGCGGCTTTCGCCTGGCTGCCGGGTGCGTGGTCGGCAACGGTTTGGCCCTATGCCCTGGTGTATGCCCTGCTGGTGATCGTTCACGCCGGTGTGCGCCTGGGGCGCAAGACCTATCTGGTCGACATGGCGGGCCAGGATCGGCGGGCCCTCTATGTCGCTCTCTCCAACAGCGTGACCGGTGTCATGCTGTTGGTAGTGGGCGGTATCACCGGGCTGCTGGCTCAGTGGCTGGGCACTACCTGGCTCCTGGTGCTGCTGGCCGGCATGGCTCTGTGCGCCGCCGCCTCGGCGACGCGCCTGCCGGAAGTCGAGGCCTGACACAGATAAATTTACCCTCGCCTCTTGCACTTGGTCTCAGGCTTATATATATAGCCGTCAGGTGCCGGCCAGTGGCACCCAAGACGCTTCAGGTCCGTCGCTTCGGACGCGAAGCGAATATGTGATTTCATCGGCCGCCACACGGCCGATACTGGGCCATGGGAGGACTTTCATGAGCCATGAACCCCTAGTCAGCGAACCTGATGACGACGATATCGACTTCTCCGAAGCGGTGAACGACGACGAATACGTGCGCCCACGCAGCTCCAGCCGTGCCGACACCCTGCGCGTTCGACGCCGTGTCGAGGCGTTGCTCGAAGAGCGGCGCCTGCAGCGGGCCATCGAAGACGATTGGATGCTGCTCGACGAAGAGGAGTAGTGAAGAAGAGTAGCAAGGTAGCCTTTACCCAGCCCGGCCACTATCATCAGTGGCCACTGAAACCCCTCAACCTCTGTGGAGCCCCATGGCGCAATACGTCTTCACCATGAATCGGGTGGGCAAGGTCGTTCCGCCCAAGAAACAGATTCTCAAGGACATTTCCCTCTCCTTCTTCCCCGGTGCCAAGATCGGCGTACTGGGCCTTAATGGCGCCGGTAAATCAACCCTGCTACGCATCATGGCGGGAGTCGACAAGGAGTATGAGGGCGAAGCGCGGCCCATGCCGGGGATCAACATCGGCTATCTGCCGCAGGAACCCCAGCTCGACGATGCCAAGAGCGTACGCGAAACCGTCGAGGAGGCGCTGGGCGAGATCATGGAGGCCCAGACCA
>DXFC01000090.1 GCA_019114645.1 Candidatus Halomonas stercoripullorum | reverse complement strand
ACGACCCCGAGGTTTATGCTCGCATCGTGCACGAATTCCCCGAACGTGTTCGCGTGGTTTACATTCGCCGGGTCGAGCGCAAGCCCGAGCGGGAGCGTGCCATCAACATGCTGCGTAATGAGATTCGCCATACCGGCTGCGACCTGGTGCTGGCCGAGGATAGCGCCGGCATGGCAGTCCATGCCCATGCGCAGGGGCTGATCTCGGATGCGGGGCTGGAGCAGGTGCGAAGGGAGTCGGACTGCTGAGGGTGTGGTTACAATTCTTTCGGTTCGGGTGACGATTTCTTGCAATTTTGCCCCATAGTCTGCGCCTCAATCTTACTTAGGGGACTCATGAATTGTCGGTGAGGCCCGGTTCGAAGCAGAGAGGTGCTAGATGACCACAATCGTATGGGATGGGACTACGCTGGCGACGGATTCGCTGATCAGTGTCAATGGCTCGACCTATAACCATGCGCAGAAACTCTTCCAGCTCGATAACGGCGAGTGGGTCGCCTTCGCTGGCGAGCAGCAGGAATGGTGGGAGGTTCTGGAGTGGCTCAATGCCGGTGCACCGCGTAACGACAAGCCGCATGTGTCGCGGGTGGAAATGATTATCGCCGGCCCCGATGGGGTCTTCGAGATGTTTAACAAGCTGGTGCGTATTCCGGTCAAGGGGCCGGTGGCCTATGGTACCGGCTGGAAGTGGGCACTTGCGGCCATCGACCACGGCAAGAGCGCCGTCGAGGCGGTGGAGTACGCCATGACCCGTGACCACGACAGCGGTGGCAAGGTGCAATCGGTGGAGCCTGCGCTCAAGGCGGGAGTGGCCTTCGAGACGCTGATGCATGTTGTCGAGGGCGAGTCCGCTACGGCTTGAGGTTCCCTTGCAGATCGACACACTGCCCCGGCCATCAGGTCGGGGCAGTGTCGTTTGGGGGACGCGACGTTCGGTGCTGAAAGCGGTACTCTGACCTTATCCGCCAACCGCTTATCTTTTCAGCGAGACGCTATACGCCATGATCGTTGTTGTGATTATTCTGCTGCTGGCCATTTTCATACTGCCCAACCTGTGGGCCAAGTGGGTGTTGGCGCGTCACTCACGCGGTCGCGATGATTATCCCGGTACCGGGGCCGAGCTGGCGGATCACTTGCTGCGGCGGTTGGGCATCGAAGGGGTCGAGGTGGAAGTGAGCGAACACGGCGATCATTACGACCCCCAGGCCCGCCGGGTACGTCTTTCACGTGAAAATTACGCAGGCCGTTCGTTGACGGCGGTGACCGTAGCGGCTCACGAAGTCGGACACGCCATTCAGCACCATGAAGGCTACGCGCCATTGGCGGCCCGCTCGCGCATGGTGGGCGTAGCGATGCGGGCGGAGAAGCTGGGTGCGCTGCTGATGATGGCCGCGCCCTTTCTGTTCATTTTGACCCGCCTGCCGGGTGGCATGGCCATCGTGGTCGTGGCGGCGGTCATCAGCTTCGGGACGGCCGCCGTGGTGCATCTAGTCACGCTGCCGGTGGAGTTCGATGCCAGTTTCAACCGTGCCTTGCCCCTGCTCAAGGAGTATGTGCCGCCCTACGACATGACCGGCGCACGGCATGTGCTGACCGCCTGTGCTTTTACCTATGTGGCCGCTTCACTGGCCAGCATTCTCAACCTGGGCCGCTGGCTGGTGATCTTGAGGCGCTAGCGGGGCTTGTTGGCAATAATCACGGCGCGACGTGGCGCGGGGTAGCCTTCACGGGTACGCGTGGAGTCGTCGGGGTCGAGAAAATCCGCCAGCGACTGGAAGGTCATCCACTCGGTACTGCGTTGCTCGTCGAGGATAGTGGGCGCTTCGTCCACCACCCGCACATTGTCGAAGCCGCAGCGTGCCAGCCACTGGCACAGCGCCGCTGACGAGGGCAGGAAGTAGACGTTGGGCATGGCGGCGTAGCGCTCACCGGGCAGTAGTACGGTGGTGGCGTCACCCTCCACCACCAGGGTCTCAAGTACCAGTTCGCCGCCTGGGCGCAAGGCGTCCTTGAGTTGGAGTAGATGCTCCAATGGCGAGGGGCGGTGATACAGCACCCCCATGGAGAACACGGTATCGAAGAAGGCGAGCTGTTCGGGCACGTCTTCGATGCCCACCGGCAGAAAGTGAGTGCGCCCCCCGTCCGCGTTACCGACGAAGTGGCGCAACGCCTGAAACTGATAGTAGAAGCGTGGCGAGGGGTCGATGACCAGCACGAAGGCGGCGCCGGCACCGGCCATGCGCCAGGCGTGGTAGCCGCTGCCGCCGCCAACGTCGAGTACCCGCCGACCGTCAAGCGGTGCCAGGTGCGGGGCCACTCGCTGCCACTTCCAGTCGGAACGCCATTCGGTATCGATATGAATGCCGGCCAGCCGGTAGGGCCCCTTGCGCCATGGCGCCAGCTTGCGCAGCAGGTTCTCGCATTGGCGCCGCTGGCTGTCGCGGAGCATGCACTCGACCGTAACGGTAGCGTTGTTCAAGTCCACCTGGCGCGCTTCGGGCAGGGTGGGAAGTTTGGCCACCGCCTTCTCCCAGGCGGGCAGGTCGCCGTGGCGCTTGCGGTCAAGGCCACGCGCCAGCTGGTCGGGCAGGCGCGCCAGCCAGGCCTCCAGGCCCTGGTCGATAAAGGCGCGATAGAGTGGACGCTGGGATTCGGGAATGGCCACCTCAGGTCTCCTTGAATGCGATCATTGAGGCGAAGTTGAGGTACTGGAACCAGGTCAGCGAGCGCGCAAAGCCGGCCCGGGCGAGGCGCGCATGGTGGACTTCCAGGGTGTCCGGTACCAGGACATTTTCCAGGGCGGTACGCTTCTGGCTGATCTCCAGGTCGCTGTATCCGTTGGCGCGCTTGAAGTCGTGATAGCGCTCTACCCGCCAGGCGTTGTCGCGCTCGTCGAGGTCGACGGTTTTTTCCGAGAGGATCAGCACGCCGCCTGGCTCCAGCGCGGTGTAGAGCCGGGCCAGCAGGGCTTCGCGTTTTTCCGGCGGAAGAAACTGCAGGGTGAAGTTGAGAATCACCATGCCCGAGGGTTGATAATCGAGGGTGCTGATATCGCCTTCGATGACCTCGATGGCGTGCCCGGGGCACTCGACAGCCAGGGTTTCCCGGGCACGTTCGACCATGGCCGGCGAGATATCCACCGCGGTGAGGCGGAAGGCATCCGGCGCTAGCTGCCCTGCCAGCGCCAGGCTGGCGGCCCCCAGCGAACAGCCCAGGTCGTAGACGTGGGCGCCATGGCGCAGGTGGCGATTGGCGATCAGGCCCAGCATGCCCAGAATCTGGCCATAGCCTGGCACCGAGCGGCGGATCATGTCGGGGAAGCAGGCCACCACCCGTTCGTCGAAAGAGAAGCGCGCGACCCGGTCGAGGGGTGTGGAAAAGATCGCGTCGCGATAAGATGCGTCACTCATGGATATGCCGATAACATGGAACAGGCCGGTATTCTACGCCCGCTGTCGGCCGGCTGCACGGACGCCAAGGAGAATCGTGATGAACCCTGAATTGAACCACGTGCCCATCGAGCAGGCGACTGCCTGGCGGAAGCTGCAGGAGCACGCCCGGGAGATGCGTACTACCCACCTGCGTGAGCTCTTTGCCGATCAGTCCCGCGGGGCTGCCTTTACCTGGCAGGCAGCGGGGCTGACCCTGGATCTGTCGAAGCAGCGCTGGACCGATACCACACGCCACCTGTTGCTTGATCTTGCTCGTGAAGCCGAGGTGCCGCAGCGTATTCAGGCGTTGCTCAGCGGCGAACGGGTCAATGTCAGCGAAGACCGCCCGGCACTGCACACGGCGCTACGCTTGCCTGCCGATGCCTCGCTTGTGGTCGACGGTGAGGATGTGGTGCCCGGCGTGCACAGGTCGCTGGAGCGCATGGCGGTCATGGTCGAGCGGCTGCATTCACGGCAGTGGCGCGGTGCCACCGGGCGGCCGATCGAGGATGTGGTCAACCTGGGAGTGGGGGGCTCCGATCTCGGCCCGCTGATGGTCACCTGTGCGCTGGTCGATCACCGGCCGGCGGTGACGCACCATGTCGAAGTGCATTTTGCCTCGACCATGGACGGTTCGCAGCTGGCTGATTATCTCAAGCGCTTCAATCCGGAGACCACGCTGTTTGTGCTCTCGTCGAAGTCCTTTACCACCATCGATACACTGTCGAACGCGCGCACCGCCCGCGACTGGCTGATGGCGCGACTGGTCGAGGATGATATCCGGGGCGTGAGCGAGGATCTGGTGCTGCGCCAGCACTTTATCGGTATTTCGGCCAAGCCTGACAAGATGAGCGAGTGGGGCATTGCTGAAGCCAACCAGTTGCTGTTCTGGGAGTGGGTGGGCGGTCGCTACTCGCTGTGGGGCGCCATTGGCCTGCCTATCGCCCTGGTGGTTGGCATGGCCAACTTTCGTGAGCTGTTGGCCGGCGCCCACGCCATGGACACCCATTTCGCCGAGACGCCGCTTGAAGACAACCTGCCGGTGCTGCTGGCGCTGGCGGGGGTCTGGAACGTCAACTTTCTCGGCATCGGGGCGCATTCGATCCTGCCCTATGACGGCCGCCTGGAGCACTTTGCCGCTTACCTTGAGCAGCTCGAGATGGAGTCCAACGGCAAGTCGGCCACCCATGATGGGCGTGAGGTCAGCTACTCCACCTGTCCGGTGCTGTGGGGGCAGCTCGGCCCCAATGCCCAGCACGCCTTCTATCAGCTGTTGCACCAGGGTACCCAGCCGGTGGTGTGCGACTTCATTGCGCCGCTCAAGCGTTACGATGATGTCGAGGATGCTGCAACGCGTGACCATCTCCAGGCCCAGCACCGCCTGACACTGGCCAACTGCTTTGCCCAGTCGCGGCTGCTGATGCTGGGTGATGACGCCATCGACGAGCCCGGCGAACGCCCGGGGCACAAGCGCTACCGGGGCAATCAGCCCTCCAGCACCCTGTTGCTGGATCGCCTGACGCCGGCCACCCTGGGGGCATTGATTGCCCTATACGAGCATAAGGTATTTGTCCAGGCCGCCATTTGGGGCATCAACCCCTTCGACCAGTGGGGCGTGGAGCTGGGCAAGCAGATTGCCGGCGAGACCGAGCGCATGCTGGCCGAAGGGCGCGGGCATGAGACCATGGATGCCTCGACCCGGGCGCTGATCGAGGCGGTCTGGAAGGCAGAGCGACAGACGTAACCGCAAGCGGAGCGTTGAACGCGATCGTCGGATGAATGGAGAAGGGCTGGCAATGTATACAGTTTATTGGGTATGCTGAGTGCTCCGCTCTCGCCGGTGCAGGCGAGCGGTGTGCTCTACCTGCATGGCTTCAACAGTGGTTATGGCTCGCCCAAGTCGGCCTTGATACGCGAGGCCTGCGCGGCGCTGGCACTGCCCTGCGCCACGCCGCAATTGTCACACCGGCCGTTGGCGGCCTTGCGCTTGGCCGAGGCGCAATTGGCTGAGCTGGGACCGAACCCACTGCTGGTCGGCAGCTCCATGGGTGGCTTTTTGGTGACCTGCCTGGCCGAACGCCATGACCTGGCAGCGGTGTTGATCAATCCGGCGGTGCGCCCTGCGCGGCTGGTGACTCAGTGGCTGGGTGAAGCCTTCGTCAATGAGTACAGCGGCGAGCACTTTACCGTGGAGGCGGTGCACGGCGAGGAACTGGCGGCATTGACACCGCGACAGGTATCTCCCCAGCGTTACTTGTTGCTGCTGGGCAGCGCCGATGAAACCCTGGACCCGGCAGATGCCCATGCGCTTTACCATGGTGCCCGCACCCTTATCCAGCCGGGTGGCGATCACGGCTTTAGTACATTGGCTGACCACCTGCCAGCGGTGTTTGCCCATGGCGGGCATCATTTGGCATCAGGAGTTATCGCCAGCCAGCCGCGCTGAGCAGTTTAGCCGCCAGTGCTACCGATTTTTGTAACGGCTACGGACGACGCATGACACAGTACAGCGCTAGCTCGATCGAAGTTCTTTCCGGTCTCGATCCGGTGCGCAAGCGCCCCGGCATGTATACCGATACTACCCGTCCCAACCATCTGATCCAGGAAGTCATCGACAACAGTGTTGACGAGGCACTGGCCGGCTACGCCAGCGAGGTCAGCGTGCGGCTACGGGAGGATGGCGGTATCGAGGTGGCCGACAATGGCCGTGGCATGCCCATCGACATCCATCCCGAACATGGTGTCTCAGGCATCGAGCTGATCCTTACCCGACTGCACGCCGGCGGC
>DXFC01000089.1 GCA_019114645.1 Candidatus Halomonas stercoripullorum | reverse complement strand
ACCATGCCTTCAATCAGCAGATAAGGGTCACACTCCATCACCAGCCGATCGGCGAAAGTGCCTGAATCTCCCTCATCGGCATTACACACGATGTACTTCTGCTCACGCCCTTGGGCGACGGGCGCATCCAGTACCGTCTGCCACTTGATTCCGGTCGGGAAGGCCGCACCGCCACGACCGCGCAGACCCGACGTCTTGACCTCATCCACAATGGCCTGGGGCGTGAGTAACAGCGCCCGCTCAAGGCCGCGAAAGCCCTCATGGGCACGATAGTCATCGAGGGAGAGCGGATCGGTCACGCCAATGCGCGAAAACGTGAGGCGCTGCTGCGCCTTGAGATAAGGGATCGACTCCACGGGTCCCTGGCATAGCGCTGACTGCTCGCTGCCGTCGAACAAGCCATCCTCAACCAGTTGCGCAACATCTTCGGGAGCTACCGGTCCGTAGGCAATGCGTCCGGCAGCGGTTTCCACTTCGACCAGCGGCTCCAGCCAGAACAACCCACGTGAGCCATTGCGTACCAGCTCGATGGTTGTGCTCCGGTGAGCCGCTTCGGCCTCGATACGCGCAACGACCTCATCGGCACCCAGTGCAAGCGCCGTTGTCTCGCGCGGCACATAAATACGTATGGCCATCAGCTCACCTCCAGCACTTGGGTGGTCATCTCAGCCACCAGCTGGTCAAAACGTTCGGGCGTGACTCGCCCGATGATGCGGTCACCAATGCGCACCGAGGGGCCACAAGTACAAGTCCCCAGGCAGTAGACCGGCTCCAGGCTAATTTCCTGATCCGCAGTGGTCTGGTGATAATCGACCCCCAGCGTCTGTTTTACATGCTGTTCCAGCTCCCGCGCTCCGCGTGCCTGGCACGCTTCCGCGCGACAAACCTGCAGCACATGGCGCCCGGGTGGTGTAGTGCGAAAATGGTGATAGAAACTGATCACGCCATGCACCTCGGCCCGGGTCAGCTGCAAGGAGTCAGCTATCAGGGGTACGGCCTCGTGGGGCACGTAGCCGCAGCGGTCCTGGATCGCGTGCAGGATCGGTAACAGAGCTCCCGGCTTATGTTTCAGGGCATCAATCAGCTCCTGAAGCAGTTGGGGGGTCCATGGAAAAAATTGACGATTGAGCATGACCTGGCCTCGCATCGAACGCATGGCAGCTACGTCTCGGGTGCTATTGCGTTATTTTGGGTTGCTACGTTCGAAGCTGCTAGTTATTTAGGATTCGGTTATGCATTAATATGCATACGTTTGCTTGATGTTGTAGGATTACTGCTTAAAAGTATCGCCGATATATAGATAAATTGCTGCTAACCAAGAAGGTAGCAGCACCGCCTTTATAACAAAATATGAAAATTACAGCATATGAAACGTATTCGAATCGAACCTGCCTGGTCATTTACCGATGAGGCCGGTAATCGCCTGGACCCCCAGCTGTTCGGATTGCTGCAAGCGATACACCGCCATGGCAAACTGACCTCCTCTGCCGCCGAGGTGGGAATCTCCTACCGCCACGCTTGGAACCTGCTCAACAAGTGGGCGGAATTTTTTGGGGCGGCACTGGTGGAAATGCAGCAGGGCCGTGGTGCGCGCTTGACACCTCTCGGCGACAAGCTGTTATGGGCGCAACAGCGTGTTGCCGCCCGGCTCGGCCCGCAGCTCGAAAGCCTCGGCTCGGAGCTCAACCTTGAGTTACAACAGCTGTTTGAAGGTATCGAGCCGGTACTACGCATGCACGCCAGCCATGGCTATGCGGTCGCCCTGCTGCCCAAGTTTGCCACTCGCTTCCAGCTCGACTTGCAGTACTGCAGTCCCCAGGAGGCCCTGGCGGCTCTCAACCGCGGCGCCTGCGATGTCGCCGGCTACCACATGCCGACAACCGCCGCACGGGGCCCGTTGCTGAAAGACTATCGGCGCCAGCTCCGCCCCCGCGGGCATACGGTCATTCGCTTTATCACCCGGCGTCAAGGGCTGATGGTAGCGCCGGGCAACCCGCATGGTATCCACCGTTTGGCCGACTTGCTGCGCGATAACGTACGTTTCATCAATCGCCAGCGGGGCTCCGGAACCCGGGCCCTGCTCGATATTCTGCTGCGCGCTGCGGGACTTGCTACACCACGGGCCCCCAGCTTCGAGCTTGAGGAGTACACCCACTCGGCGGTCGCGGCCTACGTCGCCGCCGGCATGGCCCATGTCGGCTTCGGTGTCGAAGCTGCCGCCCACCAGTTCGGTCTGGATTTCCTGCCACTGGCCACCGAGCATTACCTGCTGGTGTGTCGGCGCAAAAGCCTCGATGACCCCAGCGTCACCAGCCTGCTCGAGATGATTCGGAGCGAATCTTTCCTTGCCGCCATCGGCGAACTGCCCGGTTACACACCGGACCGTTGCGGCGAGATATGCAGTGTCGAGGAGCTGTTTGGTGAGTTCGCCGCCGCGACAGAGCCCGGTTAAGCGTTCAATGCCCCCAGGCGACAAAGTGGGGATTGAGCAGATCCTCGGCATTGGCCCAGGATCTGACGGCATAGCTTAGCGGTATCCCGTCAAAGGTTTCGACCCGGCCGCCAGCCTGCTCGACGATGGCCTGAGCGGCTCCGGTGTCCCACAGGGAGGTGGGGCCAAACCGCGGGTAAACGTCCGCCTTGCCCTCGGCAATTCGGCAGAATTTCAGTGAGCTACCTAGTGGCTGTAACTCATGATGGCCCAGCGCTCCAAGCCAGTCGGCTAATGCCGGACTGGGGTGCGAGCGACTGACCATAGCGCGCCAGGGCCGCTCCTCAGCAGGCTTGCCGGCCACCCGGATCGCCTCACGCTCGCCTTGTTCGTTGACCCGAAACGCCCCCACCCCCTGCGCAGCCCCATACATAAGCCCTAACGCCGGTGCCGCCACCACTCCCAGCACTGGGCGTCCCCGCTCGATCAGCGCGATGTTGACGGTAAATTCATTATTGCGCTTGATGAACTCCTTGGTGCCATCCAGCGGGTCCACCAGCCAGTAACGGCCTTGCTCATCAGCGCCGGTAAAGGCGGCGATATCCTCTTCGGAGAGTATCGGCAACGAGGCGGACAATGCCTTGAGACCCGCCATGATCACGCCCTGAGCCTTATGGTCAGCCTCGGTGACAGGGCTGCTGTCAGCCTTCACTTCCACCGAGAAATTCCGCGCATAGACCTCAAGAATGGCCTCGCCCGCCTCACTGGCAATACGCTCGACGGCACTAAGCAATGCAGAAGAAACCGGTAGCATGGCGCAACTTCCTATGCTGAAAACGAGATGAACTGTGCCAGAGTTTACGCCAAGCCTGTGACAGGCACGATCAGCACACACGCTATTACGCTAACACCGGTACCGGCAGGACAAAAAATGGGGTGGCCAGTTGGCCACCCCCGGATATACGCCCAAGCAGGGCTTAATCGTGTCATTGCCCCTCAGCTTACACCGGCACTTCACTCATCGGAATCTCCAGTGCTGCGGCAATACCCTTGCCATAGGCCGGATCAGCCTTGTAGCAGTGAGTGATATGACGAATCATGATATGCCGGTCAACACCTGCCATATTTCGCGCGGTGTTCTGGAACAGTCGCTGCTGCTCTTCCGGCGACATCAAACGGAACAGGTCACCCGGCTGAGTGAAGTAGTCCTCATCATCGGCACGGTAGTCATAACGGCCAGCGGCACCTTCCAACGCCAGCGGCGGTTCGCTGAAGTCCGGTTGTTCCTGCCATTCGCCGTAGGTATTCGGCTCATAGTGCAGGCGGCTGCCCTGGTTGCCATCAACACGCATGGCACCATCACGGTGGTAGCTGTGCACCGGGCAACGCGGTGCGTTCACCGGAATCTGGTGGTGGTTGACCCCCAAGCGGTAGCGCTGGGCGTCACCGTAGGAGAACAGCCGCCCTTGCAGCATGCGGTCCGGCGAATAGCTGATGCCAGGTACGACGTTGGCCGGGGTGAAGGCCGCCTGCTCCACGTCCTGGAAATAGTTCTCCGGGTTGCGGTTAAGCTCGAAATAGCCCACCTCAATCAACGGATAATCCTTTTTCGACCAGACCTTGGTCAGATCGAACGGATGGAAGCGGTAGGTCGCGGCTTCCTTCTCGGGCATGATCTGGACGTACAGGGTCCAGCGCGGGAAGTCGCCGTTCTCAATGGCTTCATACAGGTCGCGTTGCGAGCTCTCACGGTCGTTGGCCACGATCGCCGCCGCTTCGGCGTCGGTCAGGTTCTTGATGCCCTGCTGGGTCTTGAAGTGGTACTTGACCCAGTAACGCTGGTTGTCAGCGCTGATGAAGCTGTAGGTGTGGGAACCAAAACCGTGCATGTGACGATAGCCGGCCGGAATACCACGGTCACCCATCACATAGGTTACCTGGTGCAACGCCTCGGGCAAGCCGGTCCAGAAGTCCCAGTTGTTGTTGGCGTTGCGCATGTTGGTACGCGGATCGCGCTTGACCGCATGGTTCAGATCAGGGAACTTCAGGGGGTCACGGAAGAAGAATACCGGCGTGTTGTTGCCCACCATGTCCCAGTTGCCCTGCTCGGTATAAAACTTGAGCGAAAAACCGCGAATATCACGCTCGGCATCGGCGGCTCCACGTTCGCCAGCCACGGTAGAGAAGCGCGCAAACAAGGGGGTTTTCTTGCCTACCTCGGAAAACAGCGCTGCCTTGGTATATCGGGTAATGTCATGGGTGACCACAAACTCACCGAAAGCACCGGAACCTTTGGCGTGCATGCGGCGCTCGGGAATGACTTCGCGATCGAAGTGTGCAAGCTTCTCCAGGAACCAGACGTCTTGCAGCAACATGGGGCCACGCGGGCCAGCAGTGGCGACGTTTTGGTTATCGGCAACCGGGGCGCCTGCTGCCGTTGTCAGTCTTGGTTTATCAGTCATCTGCGCACTCCTTGAGTTGTGTTGTCAGCGAAACGAAGCGAAGCGGTTTGCTGAGTGTGGACACAACATAACAGAGCGAAACTAATAGTTAAAATAGATTAAACCTAGACATCAGATAGCTTTTGATTATCCAAAAAAACCAGGCCGCCCTAAAGAGGGCGGCCTGGCTATTGAGAGATGGTGTAGTGTACCTATATCGCTTACACGACACCACGCCCCTCGCGGTTAGCCGTACGGTAATCGCGCCAGACTGCCCGGCAGATAACTGCCAGCACACCCAACGTAAGCGCCGGCCAGATCAAAACATAAGCGGTGTATAAAAAAGTCATGGCTTATCTCCATTAATAGCCAGGCCCACTGACTTGGCTATTTCTTGTCCTAATGAACAGGTTCTTGCCCTAATGAATAGGGCTGAACGCTTTAGCGTGCAGGGTTTTCCCGCACCGTCGCGAAAACTGGTGCAGCAGGCTCTTGCTTGCCCTCGGCGCTGAGCAGATCTTCTGCCAAGCCATCATCGTAATGACCGACCTTTTCCTTGATCGTGTCGAAGTCGAAGTCCTCACGGCTGGTCAGGCTCAT
>DXFC01000088.1 GCA_019114645.1 Candidatus Halomonas stercoripullorum | reverse complement strand
CCATTACCAAGGTGTCGGGGGGCAGGGCGGGCAACAGCACCAGCGGTGGCAGTTGGCCTGCCGCCAGGCGCGGCTGTGTGCCGGACGCTTCATGCAGCCCCACCCCCAGCGCGGCAAGAGTGTCAGGAGCCACGCGGGTCTGCCACGGTGGCGTGACAAAGGCAGTGAGGTCACTGCCGCTACCGGCGGCGGCGAAAGCGTTGTCACCCGGCAGGGTAAACGGCTCGATGCCGATCACCGTCAGCCGGGTGCCATCCGCGGCTTCCAGTGTGCCCTCCAGCAGGGGCGAAACCGGCAAGCCCGCGTGACGCAGGCGCAGATAATCCGCTCGGGTCAGCGCTTCACCGTCGCGCCGCTCCAGGCGGTCAAGTCCGGTGGTGAACAGCGCTTCGGCGCGAGCGTAGCTGTCGCGGGCCGAGGCATTGATCGCCTGCACGCCGCTCCACAATGCACTGGCGACCCACAGCCCGAGCAACAGCATGGCAAGCTGGCCGGGATGACGCCGATAGTGGGAGAGTAGCGTGGCAAAGGCGGTCAGCATCAACGCCCCGGCTCTGCAGAGGACAGCGGTTCGAGCCGGCCATGGGTGAGGCGCAGGCAGCGGCCCAGCGGCGCCGCCACCTGGGGGCTGTGGGTCACCATCAGCAAGGCACTGCCGGCTTCGCGGACAAGATCGAGGAGCAGTGTAAGCACCTCGTCGGCGGTGGTTTCATCAAGATTTCCGGTGGGCTCGTCGGCGAGCAGTAGCGCGGGGCGGGGGGCCAGCGCACGGCCAATGGCCAGACGCTGCTGCTGCCCACCGGAGAGCTGCTCGGGGTAGCGTCGTTCAAGTCCGGCCAGCCCCAGCCGCTCAATCAGCTGCCCGGACCACTCGGCTTGCTCACGTCCTGCCAGCCGCGCCTGCAAACGCAGGTTGTCATGAACATTGAGGCTCGGCACCAGATGAAACTGCTGAAAAACCAGACCCAGAGTGTCGCGGCGTAACCGGGCCCGCGCCGGCTCGGCCAGTGACGATATCGAGCGACCGACAAGGCTCACCTCGCCAGCATCCGGCAGGTCGAGCCCCGCGGCCAGATGCAGCAAGGTTGATTTACCGCTACCGGACTCACCCATCAGGGCCAGGCTTTCGCCGGCGGCCAGGTTCAGGTCAATACCGTCAAGCACCTGCAACGGCCCCGAAGGGGTTGGGTAAGCTTTACTGACTTGACGCAATTCGAGCATAGCGGCTCCCGTAGACAACGCAGCGATGCTGCCATGGTCGCAGAGTATCCTCTCAAGGCAGGAAGTAACTTACCATGACGCCAGATCGAAGGAGGGGCGGAGTGTGACGGTTACAGTATCCATGCATTTCGTCAACGAGCTGTTTGGTGGGCTCTCCAAAAGCGATAGCGCCAAGGCGGGATATCTCACCCGGGCGGGAATTTCACCGTTTCTGTTGACGGCACCCCATGGGCGGGTGACCGTAGAGCAGTTCGCGACGCTCTACCGGTTACTGGTCAACGAGCATGACGACGAGACGCCGGGATTCTTTGCGCGCCCGCTACGCGGGGGAACGCTGAAACTGCTCTGCCTGAGCGTACTTGAGGCACCCACGCTCAAGGTAGCCCTGCATCGCTACACGCTCTTCTTTCGCATCCTGCTGGACGATTTCGGCTATGTGTATAGCGTCCAAAATGGCCTGGCCCGGGTAGCCCTCGTAGAGTACCAGCCACCGGCAGGCAGCCGCATTCTGGTCCATGAGTTAATGCTGAAACTGTTCCACGGCATCGCTTCGTGGATGATCGCACGCAAGATTCCACCCGTCATGATGGAGTGCGCCTATCCTCAGCCGGCGCATAGCGCCGACTATTTGTATTTTTATCCGGGCAAGGTGACCTTTAACCAGCCGCAAACCGCCATGTACTTCGATGCTGCCCTGCTGGAACAGCCGATTCGTCAGACCAAGCAGCACCTGGGCGCCTTCCTGCGCCGGGCACCGGCCGACTGGTTCTACGTCTCCCTGGAGGAGCGGCTGATATCGCACCGGGTACGTGAGCATCTGGGGCGCCACCTGGCCGACTCGGGCTCGGTAAACGATGTCGCCCAGGCCCTGCATATGTCAGTGCGTACCCTGGCCCGCCGGCTCGCCAATGAAGGCACCCATTTTCAGGCGGTCAAGGATGAGTTCCGGCGTGATATTGCCATCCAGGCCCTCATCCGTAGCGAGCGGTCACTGCCCACCATAGCCGACGAGCTGGGCTTTCAGGATATGGCCTGTTTCAGCCGCGCCTTCAAGGCGTGGACCGGCAACTCGCCCGCCGCCTACCGGCGGGCAACGGCTGCCCTGCCCTCTCCCTCGTGATGCTGCGTAGAGCCTGAGTTTAGAGATTCTGGCGAATGCGCTTCTTGTCGAGTTTGCCCACACTGGTTTTGGGAATTTCATCAACAATCCGAATCGTCCCGGGCAATGCCCAACGCGTGATGTGCCCTTCGCTGACAAAGCGTTTCAGGAAGGCCTGGATCTCTTCACTGCTGGGTGGTGCATTGAGGTCCTGGGGCACCACCAGTGCCGCCGGCCGCTCGCCCCACTTTTCGTCCGGCATCCCGACTACCGCGACCTCAGCGACACCGGGGCACTGGCCAATCAGGTTCTCCAGGTCCAGCGACGAAATCCACTCACCGCCGGTCTTGATGACATCCTTGATGCGGTCGCGGATCTGCAGGAAACCCCGTTCATCAATCACCGCCACATCACCGGTATGCAGCCAGCCGTCGCGCCACAGTTCCTCGCTACGTGTGGTTTCCTTGTAGTAGGCCTGGGTCAGCCAGGGTGCCTGCACGCGCACTTCACCGATACTCTCGCCGTCGTGGGGCAGCGGCTTGCCACTCTCGTCAACCACTTGCAGATGCACGAACGGTATGGCGACACCCGCCTTGCAGCGCCATGGTAGTTGAGTGTCGAAGTCGGCCTCGGCAATATCGAGTGGCAGGATGTCGGCGGTAAGCAGTGGGCAAGTCTCGGACATGCCGTAGGCACTGCGGGTGTCGATACCCAGCCCCCAGGCTTTCCGCGCCAGCGCCTCGGTCAAGGCACTTCCCCCCACCAGCACCTTCCAGCCAGAGAGATCCACCTGACCCGAGCTGATCGCTTCGGCGCTGATCACCATGTTGAGCAAGGTCGGGACACAATGGGAGAAGTCAACGTTCTCACTGACCAGCAGCTTGACCAGCATTTGCGGTTCGTACCGGCCGGGGTAGACCTGGGTGGCACCCATCAAGGTCGCGGTATAGGGCACGCCCCACGCATGCACGTGGAACATCGGCGTGATCGGCATGTAAACCTTGTCGCGGTTTAGCAGTTCGAATCCCGGTGCCTGGAATGCACTGGCCTCACCCAGAGTATGCAAGACCAGCTGCCGGTGAGTGAAAAACACTCCCTTGGGATTGCCCGTGGTGCCGGTGGTATAGAACAGCGTCGCTACCGCGTTCTCATCAAAGGTGGGGAAGTCGTAATGCGTGGGCTGCCCCGTCAGCAGCGCCTCATACTCACCGACCAGGGGTAAAGCGGTATCGGTACTGCTCGCTTCATCCTGGCTTTCGTCCTGGCATAGCAGATACCCGCGAATCCGCGGCAGGCGCTCATGCAGCGAAGCCAGTAGCGGAACGAAATCCTGGTGTACCAGCACGAAGTCGTCTTCGGCATGCTCCATGGTGTAGTGGATCTGTTCTGG
>DXFC01000087.1 GCA_019114645.1 Candidatus Halomonas stercoripullorum | reverse complement strand
CGGCACTCCCCTTTACCATCAGGCTGACAAACCCGTACTTGAGCTGGCCAAACAGAAAAAAATGGCCGAAGAAGGCTATGCGCTGGCCGATGACGAACGCCTCTCGGAAGAAGTGCGCCTGATCTACGTGGCGCTGACCCGGGCCCGCCACGCCACCTTCGTGGGGCTGGCACCGCTCAAGCTGGGGAACAGCAAAACGGCCACCTTGCACAAATCGGCGCTGGGCTATCTTCTTGCCGGAGGCGAGCCACTACCCGACCTGGCAAGCCTGCGCACCCATTGGCAACAGCTTGGCAACGGCTGTAACGCCATCGCGCTGGAACCCGGTGACAGCACGCTGACCCACTACCAGCCAACCACCACCGTTGAGCCCGGCAAACCAGCACGCGCCCCCAGCCACTCCGCCTTCACCCCCTGGTGGATCGCCAGCTATTCGGCTCTCCAGCAGAAGGGAGCCGCGGCCCCCGAGACACCCGCCGCCGAGATCCTGCGCGAGGAGCATGGCGAAACCCGCCTAGCCGCTACCCCCCGGGATACCCGGCCACCCATCCCCGAAACCCTGCACGCTTTCCCGCGCGGGCCCGGCCCCGGCACCTTCCTGCATGGCATTCTGGAAGCGTTGGCCACCCACGGCTTTGCGAATGCCGCAAACGACCCGGAACTGCTGGCCCGCCTGGCGCAACGCTGCCGTCGGCGGGGCTGGGAGGAGCAGGTGCCTGTCCTGCAGGAGGCCATGCTGCTCTGGCTGACCACCCCGCTGGCCGCCGAAGGGCAATCAGGGCCGGTACTGGCCCGGCTGCAACACTACCGTGCCGAGCCCGATTTCTGGTTTGCCACTGCCAACGCCATCACCCCTGCCCTGGACCGGCTGACCCGGGAACACCTCTTTCCCGGCGAGCCCCGCCCCCAGCTGGGCTATCAACGGCTCAACGGCCTGCTCAAGGGCTTTATCGATCTCCTGGTCGAACACGAAGGGCGTTATTACGTGATCGACTGGAAATCCAACTGGCTGGGGCCGAACGATGACGCCTATCAAGAGGAAGCCATGCAGCGCGCCATGCTCGACAAACGCTATGACATGCAGCTGGCCCTCTATCTGGTGGCGCTGCATCGCCACCTGCGCCAGACACTGCCGGACTATGACTACGACCATCATGTGGGCGGCGCCATGCTGGTGTTCCTGCGTGGCATCACCGCGCCCTCCCGGGGCGTAGCCGCCATTCAGCCATCTAAAGCCTTTATTGAGGCGCTGGACCGCTGCCTGGCCGGGCATGACACCACCACCGAGCCCAACGCCTCGCTGGCACCGGAGCATAGCGTATGAGCACATCACGTTTGGCGGTAGCCACGGCCTGGCCCTCTGCCGAGGAAGCCCTGGCGGATCGCGATGCCCTGCTAACCCTGCTGTTTGCCTGGGCCGAGCGCGACTGGATACGCGACCTGGACGCCGCCCTGGCCCATCGCCTGGCCCAACTCGCTCCCGAAGGCAATGCAAGCTGCCTGCTGGCGGCCATGCTGGTCAGCCATCAGGCCGGACAGGGGCACCTGCTACTGGACTTGACCCAGGCCCATGAGCGACCCACCACCCTGATCGCGGTAGAACCGGAAGAGGATTCCCCTCCCACCCCGGAGAGCCTACTGGCCCTGCTGCCAACACCCCTCTGGCTTGAAGCCCTACACCACTGGTCGGCGGTGGACAGCGAACCAGGCAGCCACTCCGCGCACAACAGCCCATTGGTATTGGAAGGCCCGCGCCTCTACCTGCGCCGCTACTGGCGCCACGAACAGCAAGTGGCCAACGCCATTGCCCGGCGCCTGGCACCTACCCCAGTGGTCGACGCCACTCAACTACGCCCGGTACTGGACAATCTGTTTCCTGCGCCTGACAGCCAACACGATCCGGCCAGCTCCCAGAAGCTTGCTTGCGCGCTGGGCGCACGGGCACCCTTCACGGTCATTACCGGCGGTCCCGGCACCGGCAAGACCACCACTGTCATCCGCCTGCTGGCTCTGCTCCAGGTTCAGGCCATCGCCAGCCAGGGCACCCCGCTCACCATTCGTCTGGCCGCCCCCACCGGCAAGGCTGCTGCCCGGTTGAGCGAGTCGATCCGCGATCAAATCGATAAACTGGAGAAGCTAGACCTGCCTTACGCGGAACAAGTGCACCAGGCGATTCCCCATGAAGTCTCGACGCTGCACCGTCTGCTCGGTGCCCGCCCGGACACCCGGCACTTCCGCTATCACCGGCTCAACCCCCTGCCGCTGGACATGGTGGCCGTTGACGAAGCCTCGATGGTGGACATCGACATGATGGCAGCCCTGCTCGACGCCCTGCCGCCCCATGCCCGCCTGGTGCTGCTGGGCGACAAGGATCAGCTCGCCTCGGTGGAAGCCGGCGCCGTGCTGGGCAACTTGTGTGCGCGCGCCGAGCAAGGGCACTATCAAGATGACGTTGCCGCTTGGCTGGAAGCCGCCACCGGCGCAACACTGCCAGCCGAACTACAGGACAGCACCGGCCGACCGCTGGATCAAGCCATCGCCATGCTGCGTCACTCCTTTCGCTTCGACGACAGCAGTGGCATCGGCCAACTGGCCCGCGCCATCAACGCCGGCAACAGCCACCAGGCCCTGACGGTACTCGACGACACCGCCTACCCCGACGTACAGCGAATCGTGTTGCCCCATCGCTCCGCCACTTCCAGCCACCAGCAGCGCGACGAAAGAAAACTGCTCTCCCTGATCCTGGAAGGCCACGGCCAGCCCGACAGCCAGGGCTATCGGCACTATCTCGAAGCCCTGCAATCCCGGCCAGACAGCAGCGCTAACCAAGATACCTGGGACCGCTGGGCCGCCGGCATTCTCAAGGCGCATACCCAGTTTCAGCTTCTCACCCCGCTGCGCAGCGGCCATTACGGCATCGAATCGCTTAACCAGCGCATTGAGCAGGCCCTGGCCCGCGTCGGCCTGATCAACAAACCCGACGTTGGCACCCACTGGTACGCGGGGCGCCCGGTACTGGTCACCGGCAATGATTACGCACTGAAACTGATGAACGGCGATATCGGCATCACCCTGGCGGTGCCGGTCGAGTTTGGTAACGCCGACGCCGGTACCACCCTGAAAGTGGCCTTCCCCGCCGGCGACGGCCAGGGTGGAATTCGCTGGGTGCTACCCAGCCGACTGCAACAGATCGAAACCGTGTATGCGATGACGGTACACAAGTCGCAAGGCTCTGAGTTCGTGCATACCGCCCTGGTGATGCCAGACACCCTCTCCCCGGTACTCACCCGGGA
>DXFC01000086.1 GCA_019114645.1 Candidatus Halomonas stercoripullorum | reverse complement strand
GGTGGCTTCCGGTGTGTGGCGAGCGGAGCAGACCGCGCGACCGAATACGCAGTTCGTTCCCCGTGGGGTGGATTGGGTGCGTCAGCCAGCCACGGGCATTGATGCCGCCAACCGCAGAGTCGAGTTGAGCGATGGATCACAGCTGGACTATGACTACCTGATTGTCGCCAGTGGGCTGCAGCTCAACTATCACTTGATCGATGGTATGACTCCCGAGCTGGTCGGCAGTCATGGTATCGGCAGTGTATATGCCGGCATGCAGGCTGCCGCACGTACCAGCGATGCTATCGACACCTGGGTTGCGCAGGGTGGCGGCAAGGGAATCTTTACCGCCGCGGCCACGCCGGTGAAGTGCGCCGGTGCCCCCCTCAAGATGACCTTTACTACCTTGTCGCGCCTTGAAGCAAGCGGACATCGCGATGCCTTCGAGATGGAGTTCATGGCGCCGGGGCTTGGCCTGTTCACCCAGCCCTATGTCGACCAGTTCGTCAAACAGCGCTTTGATGAGCAGGGTGTCACCCGCCGTCATCATTACCGCCTGTCAGCCATCGACCCGCAGGCACGCGAAGCGGAGTTTACCTTCGTGGGTCCTGACAGCGAGTTCACCTCGCATCACCAATTGCGCGAGCAGGAGTTCCGTGGCGAGGGTGAGGGCGAGCGCAAGGTGGTGACCGATTACGACTTTATCCATGTGGTGCCGCCCATGAGCGCACCGGATTTCGTCAAGGCCAGCGACCTGATTGCCGAGGATGGACCCTTCCGTGGCGAGTGGCTGGATGTGGATATCCACACGTTACAGCACAACCGTTACCCGGAGGTCTTCGGTATCGGCGATGTCATCGGCGCTCCGATCAACAAGACAGCCGCCAGCGTCAAGGCCCAGGCGCCCGTGGTGGAAGCCAATCTGGTTGCGCAGATCCAGGGGCAGGTCCTGCCGCTGCGGCATAACGGCTACACCTCCTGCCCCATGATCACGGGGATCGGCAAGGCGATGCTGGTGGAGTTCGGCTACGACGACAACTTTGCCTTCTTGCCTTCGTTCCCTTTTATCGATCCCAGAGAAGAGTCATGGGCGGCCTGGGTCATGAAAGATCGCATGTTGCAGCCCGCTTACTATGCGGTGCTGGAAGGCCAGGCCTGAGGAGAATCGACATGAGCATTGCTGGCGTTCTGACTATCTTGTGGTATGCCCTGGCCCCTTTCCTGTGGCTGATCGTGGCCGGCTTGGCGCTGTTGGTAACCATCCAAGCCGTTGCCCACCTGCGCGGCTATCGCCTATTTGCCTATCGCTGCCTGGGCGCCAATCTCGCGGCACTGGCGGTCGGACTTTCCGCCCTTTGGTGGATTCCGCTCTTGACCCGCTCGCAGCTGGCTTATATCGCCACTGTATTTGATTGGGTGGCGCTGCTGGCTGCCGTCTTCGGCGTGATGCTGGTCGCCTGGTTGTTACTGCATCCGCTCAGTTTTCTGTTGCGCGGCGCCAAGCGCGACGCGGGTTCCCTGACAGCATCGCCCTAGTCGTGAAGCGTGCGGTGAGTTGTCGCACAGCAGCAAGGATAGTTTGTGCGCGCCTCAATATGGGTTATATGATTAGATCAATAAGGCATAACGTTTGAGGCTACCAAGATGCAATGTACGCAAGTACGAAGAGGCATGCTGGCTAAGGCGAAAGGTAGGGGTAAGGCACTGGCGGCGTGTGGTGTGTTGCTGTTAGCCCTCGACTCCGGCTTGGCCTTGGCTCAGCAGGATACGGCGTATCGTGAGACCCAGTTGGGGCTTTATCTCAGCGCGGCAGAGGCGTATGAGCTGCTGCAAAACGATACCAACGCGGTGTTGATTGATGTGCGCGATCCGGTAGAGGTCAAGTTCACCGGTTTTGCCGAGTCCACCGATATTCATGTGCCCTGGTCACTGGCCGACCGTGACAACTTCGACGAGCAGGCCCGCACCTGGCCCATGGTACGCAACGCCGACTTTGAGGCGCAGGTGGCGGCGCGTCTCGCAGCACTTGGCGTTGGCAAGGATGATCCCATCATCGTGATGTGTCGCTCAGGTGCCACCCGCAGCGCACCGGGTGCCGATGTGATTCACGCCATGGGCTACAGCGAGGTCTACTCGGTCAGTGACGGTTTCGAAGGCAGCACACTGAAAGAAGGTGACTCCCAGGGGGTACGAGCGGTGAATGGCTGGCGTAACTCGGGTCTGCCGTGGAGTTATGAGATCGACCCTCAAGTGGCCTGGCAACCTTGAACCGTCACGGGCAGTAAAACATCACCCAAACTTGTATCCATCAGGAGTTGAGCATGCGCCTTAAGAAGACTTTCGCTTTAACCGCTGTTATCACGGCAATGGGTTTTGCGGGAAGTGCATTTGCCAGTGATTCAGCCAGTACAGACTATGCCGACAAGGCACTCTTTATCGTTTCCAGCGATTCTTTGCAGACCCAGGGCATGGCGATGATTCTGGCCAACGCCATGCGTGAACAGGGCACGACCCCGCATATTCTGCTGTGCGACGCTGCCGGCGAGCTGGCCGTCGAGGAGTACAGCAGCGAAACTGAGTTGGGGCCGCGCGGTATCAAGCCCGAAGGGCTTTTGCAGATGATGATGGGCGAGGGCGCCACGGTGGATGTCTGCGCTATTTTCCTGCCCAATAGCGCATATGAAGAGAGTGATCTGCGCCAGGGAGTCGGCGTGGCCGCGCCAGGGCCGATGGCTGAAATGATGCGAGATCCAAACATTCCGGTTTTCAATTTTTGACCGGTCCGATATAGCGTTCTAGTTGTCAGGGGAAGTCAATGAAGCAAAATGTAGGTGGTATCGACAAGCTGGCGCGTATCGTGCTCGGCGCTATTCTGATCGGTTTGGCACTGACCGGTACCATCGGTGCCTGGGGCTGGATCGGTATACTGCCGCTGGCGACGGGCTTGTTCAACTTCTGTCCGGCGTACAAACTGTTGGGCATCAATACCGGCAAATCCAAGTGATGACCGCATAGAGGTGATGCCATGGCCAGGCCTATCGTGACCCCGTTTTTCGACGAGCCCACCAATACCTTCAGTTATGTGGTGCAGGACCCGGGTAGCGCGGCCTGTGCCATTATCGACTCGGTACTCGATTTTGATTATGCCGCCGG
>DXFC01000085.1 GCA_019114645.1 Candidatus Halomonas stercoripullorum | reverse complement strand
GAAGGCGTATTCTACTGATCCGGCGAAGCTTGTCAACCCTTGATTTGGCCATCCTGCTGCTTGCCAAATCGGTGTTTCCAAACCTGCTTCGCTTCTCTTGCAAGGAGCGTCGCCGGCAGCGGATGCGTACTCTAGGCTTTTCTTTCGGGCTCTGCAAGCCCTTCGAACAAATAATTTAACTTCCAGCCGACGTGCACTACATCTTGCGCATAATAGCGAGTGCCGGCCCTGACGCAACATAGCCAGTAAACAGCAACAGCAGCATGACCGACGGCTCGACCGATATCACCACAAAGCCAAGCACGATCGCCAACAGTACCACAAAGGGCACCGGGCCCTTCAGATCGATCTCCTTGAAGCTGTAATAGCGGATGTTGCTGACCATCAGTATCCCGGCAGCCGCTACCACGATCAGCATCAGCAGTTTGAAACCGAAGGCTTCGGCATCGAAACTGTGAAAGGTCCAGACACTTGCCGCCACGAAGGCAGCGGCTGAAGGGCTGGGCAAGCCAATAAACCATTTCTTGTCCGTGCTGCCGATCTGGACATTGAATCGTGCCAGGCGCAATGCCGCACAGGCAACATAGAGAAAGGCGACCACCCAGCCGGTCTTGCCGATATCCTGGAGAATCCAGTTAAATGCCACCAGGGCCGGCGCCACACCGAAAGAGAGCATATCGGAGAGACTGTCATACTCGGCACCGAAGGCACTCTGGGTGTTGGTCATTCGTGCTACCCGCCCATCCAGTCCGTCGAGAATCATGGCGATAAAGATCGCCACAGCGGCGGCAGTAAAGTCACCATTGATGCCGGCCACCACAGAAAAGAAGCCAGCAAACAGGGCGGAGGTGGTAAACAGGTTCGGCAACAGGTAGATGCCCTTGCGCCGCACCTTCTGACCGTTCTCGATTGACTCTTCGATCACTTCCGTTTCGCGCAGAAAGGCAGTTGCCAAGTCCTCTTCGACTGGCCGCTTGCTCTTGCCATCACCCAGGCCTGGCCCGGGTGGTTCGCGGGAGGGGTCATGCTCGGTATTACGGGACTCCTGACTCATTCGTCTCTTCCATAGCCGGGGATTTACCCAAGGAGGTGCTGCCTCCATTCTACACCGAGAGAGCGAGGCGAAAAGTGCAGCTGTCTTCCTGCACAAACACCAAGGGCGCGGAAAACCGCGCCCTTGGCTGGATAACTGCAGGAGTGCTGAATCAGTTCTTGCTCTTGTCCACCAGCTGGTTGGCAGTGATCCACGGCATCATGCCACGCAGTTGGGCCCCTACCTGCTCAATTTCGTGTTCGGCGTTCAGGCGACGCCGGGCGGTCATTGAGGGGTAGTTGGTGTTGCCTTCCTGGATGAACATCTTGGCGTATTCGCCAGTCTGGATGCGCTTGAGGGCATTGCGCATGGCTTCACGCGACTGCTCGTTGATGATTTCGGGGCCCGTCACGTACTCACCATACTCCGCGTTGTTGGAGATGGAGTAGTTCATGTTGGCGATGCCGCCCTCGTACATCAGGTCAACGATCAGCTTGAGCTCGTGCAGACACTCGAAGTAGGCCATTTCAGGCGCATAGCCCGCTTCGGTCAGCGTCTCGAAGCCCGCCTTGACCAGTTCGACCGCACCACCACACAGTACGGCCTGCTCACCAAACAGGTCGGTTTCGGTCTCATCCTTGAAGGTCGTTTCGATGATACCGCTACGTCCACCACCAATAGCCGCGGCATAGGAGAGCGCCAGCTCCTTGGCCTTGCCGGAAGCATCCTGATGAATGGCGATCAGATCGGGAATACCACCACCCTTGACGAACTCGGAGCGCACGGTATGGCCCGGTGCCTTGGGGGCAACCATGATCACGTCGAGATCCTTGCGCGGCTCGATCTGGTTGTAATGAATGTTGAAACCGTGGGCAAATGCCAAGGTGGCGCCCTGCTTCAGATTAGGCTCGACCTGGTTTTCGTAGATCGCCTTCTGGTTCTCGTCCGGCGCCAGGATCATGACCACGTCAGCGCTCTGGCACGCCTCTTCGACAGAGGCCACTTTCAGTCCGGCACTTTCGGCCTTGGCGGTGGAAGAGGAGCCGGCACGCAGCGCGACGGTGACATCAACACCCGACTCTTTCAGGTTGTTGGCATGGGCATGGCCCTGGGAACCATAACCCACGATGGTGACTTTCTTGCCCTGGATGAGGGAAAGGTCGCAATCCTTGTCATAGTAAACGCGCATGGCAATGCTCCTGAAGAACAATAGAGAAGTCGTGTGACGCGCAACCGAGCGTCGCGTTATTCGGTGGCTCTACCTTAGCGACGGAACCATGTTGCGTAAAACGCTATATTTGCAACATGGCATGCCACAATCTGCAATAATGCAAAAATGGATATACGCCCGCTCAAACAGTTCCTGACGCTTGCCGATACGCTGCACTTCGGTCGCGCCAGTGAACTCTGCCATGTCAGCCCTTCAACGCTCTCCCGCACTATTCGCCAGCTGGAAGAGAGCCTTGATGTGATCCTGTTTCTACGTGACAACCGCCATGTCGTCCTGACCCGCCAGGGTCAGATATTTCAGCAATATGCCCGCGAAACGCTCAACCAGTGGGAGCAATTGCGTCATTCGCTGAGCAGCCAGGGGGACGAGCTGGCTGGCGAGATCAGCATTTACTGCTCGGTCACCGCCAGTTACAGCTTTCTTTATGACTTGTTGAGTGATTTTCGGTTGCGCTATCCACGCATTGAGCTAAAGCTGCACACCGGCGATCCGGAAGATGCAATGAACCGGGTATTGGCCGGGGAAGAGGACATGGCGATTACACCGCGGCCGCGTAGCACCCCAAGCGCTCTGGCGTTTAAATCGCTGACCCGCTCACCGCTGGTCTTCATCGCGCCGGTAGCTCTGGCGGACTGGACACCTGCCACCCCGGCCTCACCCTCCGTGGAACAGTGGCGGGGGGTGCCGATGATCCTGGCCGAAGCAGGTTTGTCCCGCGAGTATGCCGACACCTGGTTTCGTGCCCTCGGCGTGACTCCCACTATCTATGCCCAGGTCGCGGGACATGAAGCCATCGTCAGCATGGTCAGCCTGGGCTTCGGTATTGGGGTAGTGCCCAGGATCGTCCTGGATACCAGCCCGCTGCTGGAGCGCGTGCGGGTACTGACGGTGAAACCGGAGCTGCCCCACTACGACATCGGGCTTTGTGTCCTCAACCGTCGGCGCAAGCTTCCACTGATTCAGGCGCTGTGGGACGAGGTCAAGGAGCGCTAGCAAACCACAAAAAAGCCGCCCCGAAAGGCGGCCGAATACTTCAAGGGATAATTACAGGCTCAGAACTTTATCCCCCCGGGCAATACCGGACACTCCCGTGCGGGCCACTTCGAGTATTCCCACCGGCCCCATGGCCTGCAGGAAGGCATCGAGCTTGGAGGCATCGCCCGTGATCTGTACGGTGTAGAGACTTGGGGTCACATCAACGATCTGCGCCCGAAAGATGTCCACGGTACGTTTGACCTCGTCACGTGCGGCTCCCAGCGCCTTGACCTTTACCAGCATCAATTCACGCTCGATGTGGTTGCCTTCGGTGAGGTCGACCAGCTTGATCACGTCGATCAGCTTGTTGAGCTGCTTGGTGATCTGCTCGATGACCCGGTCATCCCCTACGGTGGTCACGGTCAGGCGCGACAGTGACGGATCTTCGGTAGGCGCTACGTTGAGCGTCTCGATGTTGAAGTTACGCTGAGAGAACAGCCCCACCACACGAGACAGTGCGCCCGGTTCGTTTTCCATGAGAATCGAAATGATATGGCGCATCAGGTCCGCTCCGTCTTGGAAAGCAGCATGTCACGCATGGAGCCCAGAGGCACCTGCATCGGATAAACGTGCTCGCGCGGGTCGACGATCACATCAAGGAACACCAGCTCGTGCTTGTCGGCAAAGGTGCGTTCCAGCGCCGGGCGCAACTCGTCTATCGTCTCCACCCGCAGCGCGGTGAAACCATATGCTTCGATCAATTTGGAGAAGTCCGGCAGTGACTCCATGTAAGAGTGAGCGTGCCGGGATTTGTAGTTGAGGTCTTGCCACTGGCGAACCATGCCCAGCGAGGCATTGTTGAGATTGACGATCTTCACTCCGCCCCCGAACTGCTTACAGGTGGAGAGTTCCTGCATCATCATCTGGAAGCTGCCTTCACCGGTAACACAGATCACGTCTTCATCGGGGAAGTTCTGCTTGATGCCCATGGCGGCAGGGAAGCCAAAGCCCATGGTACCGAGCCCGCCCGAGGTAATGAAACGATTGGGCTTGTCGAACTTGTAGTACTGGGCAGCGAACATCTGGTGCTGACCCACATCGGTGGTCACGTAGGCCTCACCACGGGTCACTTCGCACAGTGCCTCAATGACTTCCTGGGGCTTGAGTTGCTCACCCGCTTTTGAAGGCTCATAAAGCTTGCCGCGGCGCTCTTCGCGCCAGCCGTCGATCTTCTCCCACCACTCGGCAAGAGCCTCGGGATGCTCGATCTCCTTGCCTTGCAGCAGGCTGATCATCTCATCAATGACACTGGCCGCCGGGCCGACGATCGGCACGTCTGCGCGCACCGTCTTCGACACCGAACTGGGGTCGATATCGACATGAATGATCTTGGCGGTGGGGCAGAACTTGGAGGTATTGTTGGTCACCCGGTCGTCAAAGCGTGCGCCGATTCCAATAACCAGATCGGCGTGGTGCATGGCCATGTTCGACTCGTAGGAGCCGTGCATGCCCAGCCAGCCCAGACTTTGGCGATCGCTCTGCGGGTAAGCACCAATGCCCATCAGCGTGGTCGTGATGGGATAGCCCAGACGCTTGACCAGATCGGTCAGCCCTTCACAGGCACGCCCCAAGATCACCCCGCCACCGGTATAGAAAACCGGCCGCTTGGCCTTGAGCATCAATTCCACGGCCTTTTTGATCTGGCCACTATGCCCGCGCGCTACCGGATTGTAGGAGCGCATCTTGACCTTTTTCGGGTAGACGTACTCGTAACGCTCGGTGGGGGCGGTCATATCCTTGGGAATGTCCACCACGACCGGACCGGGACGTCCCGTTGAGGCCAGATAGAAAGCCTTTTTCAGCACTTCCGGAATTTCGCTTGGGTGCTTGATCGAAAAGCTGTGCTTCACGATTGGCCGGGTCACGCCAATGATGTCGGTCTCTTGAAAGGCGTCCTCACCGATCAGGTGGCTCATGACCTGGCCACACAGCACCACCATGGGAATCGAATCCATGTAGGCGGTGGCAATACCGGTAACCGCATTGGTGGCACCGGGGCCGGAAGTGACCAGTACGACGCCGGGCTTGCCCGAGGCGCGGGCATAGCCGTCGGCAGCGTGAGTCGCGGCCTGTTCGTGGCGCACCAGGATGTGCTTGACCTTGTCCTGGCGGAACAGCGCGTCATAAATATGCAGCGCAGCACCGCCCGGATAACCATAAATGTATTCGACGCCTTCATCTTGCAAGAATCGGGCGATCATATCCGCGCCGGATAGCAATTCCACTTGTGTTCTCTCCCCTGGAGGTCTCGAGTGCGATCCGCGTCCACAGTAGACACGGGGTCGAGTGCGGCGATATGCCGCTGTCGGCTACGCCGACACCTGATGCCAAACCCTGGCAATTCAGCCCTGTTGAGGCCTGCACTCTCATCGGAAATCTGGACAAATGCAGCACCTGCACGCTTCGCTGCGCGCCACGTCTGACAGATTCCCTATCGCGACGGATCGCCGCTTTGGGGCATTGGCCGGAAGCAGTGGTTACCGCTTCCAGCGTCCTTCGGCGGGTAGAGGCCTGTCAGCCTACCCTTCGCACGGGGATGGGGGATTGCCCGCAAAATTCCGCGCCCACAATCAGGAACGTTCAAGGTTCCACCAGCCTCGCGGCAGTGTCAACCGTCACGCTCTCCTACTACCGCCTCAACAAAAAAAGCCCGCCAGCAGAAGCCGGCGGGCAAGGGGTTACAGGACGCAACCTGTAAATCAGTATAGACCTTCCGGCACAACCAACAGCTCCGGAAGCAACTTCATGCGTTTCTTTCAGTAATACAATGCATTAGCTGCGAAACACCAGGCCGTCGGCTGTTGCATCCACATGAATGACATCGCCCGGGGCAAAGCGGCCGGCCAACAGCTCCTGGGCCAACGGGTTCTCGATGCGGCTCTGGATCGCCCGCTTCAACGGCCGCGCCCCGAACACCGGATCGAAACCGACTTCGGCCAGCTGGGCCAGCGCTGCGGCACTGATCTCCAGCTGCAAGTCGTGCTCGGCCAAGCGCTCGCGCAGACGATCAAGCTGGATGCCGGCGATCGCTTCGATCTGCCCCTGAGCCAGAGGGTGAAACACCACGACCTCATCAATGCGGTTGATCAACTCGGGGCGGAAATGCATGCCGACCGCCGCCATTACCGCCTCCTTCATCTCGGTGTAGCGCTCTTCATCACCACCCATCTGCTGGATGATGTCCGAGCCCATGTTAGAGGTCATCACGATCACGGTGTTGCGGAAGTCCACGGTACGCCCCTGTCCATCGGTCAGGCGGCCATCTTCAAGCACTTGCAGCAGAATGTTGAAGACATCGGGGTGAGCCTTCTCCACCTCATCGAGCAGCAAT
This sequence comes from Candidatus Halomonas stercoripullorum, assembly GCA_019114645.1. Classification (GTDB taxonomy): domain Bacteria; phylum Pseudomonadota; class Gammaproteobacteria; order Pseudomonadales; family Halomonadaceae; genus Halomonas; species Halomonas stercoripullorum. The sequence continues at coordinate 1,466 of DXFC01000085.1, read as the reverse complement.
ACCGAGTAGGGCCTGCGCCGCACTGCTTCGGTCAGGTAGCCGCCCTCCTCGTAACCAACATAGCCGGGAGGGGCACCGATCAGCCGCGCCACGGAGTGTTTCTCCATGAACTCCGACATATCGATGCGCACCATCGCCTCTTCGGTATCGAACAGGAAGTTCGCCAGCGCCTTGCACAGCTCGGTCTTGCCCACCCCGGTAGGACCAAGGAACAGGAAGGAGCCATTGGGGCGATTGGGGTCGGCCAGCCCGGCCCGTGAGCGGCGCACGGCATTGGCGACTGCGGTGACGGCTTCATCCTGGCCGATCACCCGCTCATGCAACACTTGCTCCATGCGCAGCAGCTTGTCGCGCTCGCCTTCAAGCATCCGGGCGACCGGAATTCCGGTCCAGCGCGAGACCACTTCGGCGATCTCCTCTTCTGTGACACTGGAACGCAGCAGCTTGTGCCCCGAGGTATCGGACTCGCTTTCCCCCGCCTCGGCAATTTTTTTCTCCAGCTCGGGAATCACCCCGTACTGCAGCTCCGACATGCGCCCAAGATCACCCTGGCGCCGCGCCTGCTCCAGGTCAATGCGGGCACGATCCAGCTCCTCCTTGAACTGCCCTGCTCCTTCAATGCTGGCTTTCTCGGAGCGCCAGATCTCATCGAGATCGGCATACTCGCGCTCAAGCTCGCTGATTTCGTCTTCGAGAATTTCCAGACGCTTTTTCGAGGCATCGTCAGTTTCTTGCTTGAGATGCTCGCGTTCCATCTTGAGCTGGATTAGACGCCGGTCAAGGCGATCCATCTCCTCGGGCTTGGAGTCGAGCTCCATGCGAATGCGTGACGACGCCTCGTCGATCAGGTCAATCGCCTTGTCGGGTAACTGGCGATCCGTGATGTAGCGGGTCGATAGCTTGGCCGCGGCGATAATGGCACCATCGGTAATATCCACCTTGTGGTGCACCTCGTAGCGCTCCTTGAGGCCGCGCAGTATCGCCACGGTGTCTTCTTCGCTGGGCTCTTCGATCAGCACTTTCTGGAAGCGACGCTCCAGCGCGGCATCTTTCTCGATGTACTGGCGGTACTCATCCAGCGTGGTGGCTCCCACACAGTGCAGCTCGCCACGCGCCAATGCCGGCTTGAGCATGTTGCCGGCGTCCATGGCGCCTTCGGCCTTGCCGGCACCGACCATGGTGTGCAGCTCGTCGATGAACAGGATCACCCGACCCTCTTCCTGGGCCAGCTCCTTGAGCACGCTTTTCAAGCGTTCCTCGAACTCCCCACGAAACTTGGCACCAGCCAGCAGCGAGCCCATATCGAGCGACAAGACGCGCTTGTTCTTGAGCCCTTCCGGCACCTCGCCGTTAACGATGCGCTGGGCCAGGCCTTCGGCGATAGCCGTTTTACCCACACCGGGAGCGCCAATCAGTACCGGGTTGTTCTTGGTCCGCCGTTGCAGCACCTGAATCGTGCGCCGAAT
>DXFC01000084.1 GCA_019114645.1 Candidatus Halomonas stercoripullorum | reverse complement strand
GAAGGCGTATTCTACTGATCCGGCGAAGCTTGTCAACCCTTGATTTGGCCATCCTGCTGCTTGCCAAATCGGTGTTTCCAAACCTGCTTCGCTTCTCTTGCAAGGAGCGTCGCCGGCAGCGGATGCGTACTTTAGGCTTTTCTTTCGGGCTCTGCAAGCAATTTGTAAAAAAATTTCAAACCATTCGCCAAAAGGATGCATCAACGGACAGCGACTCGCGCATAGCGTTTCTTGCCTGCCTGAATAACATAGCTTTTACCTGTATCGAGCATAAGCTCTTTGGTCACCACCTGGCCATCGACCTTGACCCGGCCATTGCTGAGCATGTCCTTGGCTTGAGCACTATTGCTAACCAGACCGGCTCGGTTAAGCACCGCACCTATAGGCGCTTGGGCGCTCCCCTCAAAGTCAACTTCCACCTCAGGCAGATCTTCAGGCAACTCTCCCTCGGCCAGACGGTTGCCCGCTGACTTGTGCGCATTGGCTGCAGCCTCATCGCCGTGATAGCGCCCAATCAACTCGCGCGCCAGGATCATCTTGATATCGCGCGGATTGGCACCCGCCTCGACATCTCGCTTGAGCGCCTCAATTTCTTCGTTGCCCTTTAAGGAGAGTAGTTCGAAATAGCGCCACATCAAGCTATCGGGCATGGAAACGAGCTTGTTGAACATCGAGCCCGGTGCCTCATCGACGCCAACATAGTTGCCCAATGACTTGGACATCTTCTGTACGCCATCAAGCCCCTCAAGCAACGGCATGGTGATGACCACCTGCGGCTCCATGCCGAAATGTTTCTGAATCTCGCGCCCCATCAGCAAGTTGAACTTCTGATCGGTACCGCCCATTTCGATATCGGCCTCGAGTGCCACGGAATCGTAGCCCTGCACCAGTGGATATAGAAACTCGTGAATCGAGATCGGCTGGCCCGACTTGTAGCGCTTGTCGAAGTCGTCGCGCTCCAACATGCGCGCCACGGTGCTCTGGGCTGCCAACTCAATCATCTTGCTCGCGCTAATCTGGCTGAACCATTCAGAGTTGAAGCGCACCTCGGTCTTGTTGGGATCGAGAATCTTGAACACCTGCTCCTGATAGGTCTGGGCGTTTGCCAGCACATCCTCTTCCGTCAGCGGCTTGCGGGTGACGTTCTTGCCGGTAGGGTCACCGATACGCCCCGTGAAGTCCCCAATCAGGAAGATGATCTGGTGGCCCAGGTCCTGGAATTGACGCATCTTGGTAAGCAGCACGCTATGACCCAGATGAAGATCTGGCGCGGTGGGATCGAAACCCGCCTTGATACGCAGTTTGCGCCCGGATTCGAGCTTCTTGACCAGCTCTTCTTCCAGCAAAATTTCTTCTGTGCCACGCTTTAGTAGCGCCAGCGCGCTCGCGACATCGGTCATCGTCCCCACTCCACCAATTTGCGTTGATTACCCTACGACAAGGGCCCACCGAATGGGGCACGATGTTAGCATGAGTTTTCGCCTCGCGGTGGCCTGGAATTTGGGAGATAGATTGAGATGGCACTCTTTGTAGGCTTGATGTCCGGCACCAGCCTGGACGGCATTGATGCCGCTCTGGTCGAAATCACGGCAGCGGATCAGCCCCGGCTACTTGCCACCCACGCCGAGCGAATGCCCGACTCGCTGCGTGAACAGTTACTTGAACTATGTCAGGCCGACCACACCACTTTTGCCGCCCTGGCCGGTGCCGAGGACGGCTTTACCCGCCTTCAGTCTCATGCCGTGGACCAGCTGCTTACTCGCCAGGGTATCAAGCCCGCGCAAATCGCTGCTATTGGCAGTCATGGGCAAACCATTGAGCACGCCCCCTGGGGCCACCAACCTGGTCCTGCCTATACTCTGCAACTCGACAACCCCAGCTTGCTGGCAGAGCTGACCGGCTGCACCGTTGTTGCCGATTTTCGCCGTCGCGATCTTGCCGCTGGCGGGCAGGCGGCCCCCTTGGCGCCCGCCTTTCATGAAGTCCTGTTTCGTTGCCCGGACAAGTGGCAGCTGGTGCTCAACCTTGGGGGGTTCGCTAACCTGACCTTGCTGCCCCCGACTACCAGCACCGCCGAAATCATCGGTTTCGATACTGGCCCTGCCAATGCTCTGCTGGATGCGTGGCATGCCCGCCACCGCGGCGGCCGTTTTGATACCGATGGCGCCTGGGCCGCAACGGGCCAGGTCAACGAATCCCTACTGGAACAGCTACTCAGCGAGCCTTTTTTTCACCGCCCTCCGCCGCGCAGTACCGGGCGCGAGGTGTTCCACCTGGACTGGCTCGAGCGCCAGCTGACTGGCCGGGAGCGTCCCCAAGATGTTCAGGCAACCCTGGCCGAACTGACCGCCACCAGTGTGGCGCTGGGCATTGAGGCAGCCCGTGAACTTGCTGAAGCCTCTGCCCTTGCCGCCCTGATACCCTGCGGCGGCGGCGCACATAACCGCGACCTGCTCTCGCGCCTGGCGCAACGTTTGCCTGAAACGCCGCTGGTGCCCAGCAGTGACTGGGGCTGGCCAGCGGACTGGCTTGAAGCGGGTGCTTTTGCCTGGCTTGCCTGCCGCCGCCTGCAGGGCCTACCTGGCAACCTGCCTAGCGTCACTGGCGCTGCCGGTCCAAGAACCCTGGGTGGTGTCTACGCTCCCTGAACATCACCGGCATCGCTTTCACACACATAGCTCACGCTTGGCGCTGGCCTGGGCCTCCTCGCGATCCACGACCCCCTCCGCCACTAACCTGGCCAGGGCCGCATCGAGTGTCTGCATACCATGGGCTCCGCCGGTCTGAATGGCGGAGTAGATCTGAGCCACCCGGTCTTCACGCATTAAATTACGTACCGCTGTGGTGACAATCAGAATTTCGTGGGCTGCCACCCTGCCGCCGGCGCGCCGTTTGAGCAGCGTTTGCGAGATAACACCTTGCAGCGACTCTGCCAGCATGGCGCGCACCATGGCCTGCTCCTGGCCGGGGAATACATCAACAATACGGTCAATCGTCTTGGCTGCCGATGTGGTATGCAGGGTGCCAAACACCAAATGCCCGGTCTCGGCGGCGGTAAGCGCCAACCGAATGGTCTCAAGGTCGCGCAACTCGCCCACCATGATCACATCGGGATCCTCGCGCAGCGCACTGCGCAGTGCCGGGGCGAAGCCACGCGTGTCACGATGCACCTCACGCTGATTGATTAAACAACGCTTACTGCGGTGCACAAACTCAATCGGATCCTCAATAGTCAAGACATGGGCCGCGCGACGTTCATTGATATAGTCGATCATGGCCGCCAGCGTCGTACTCTTGCCTGAGCCCGTCGGGCCGGTTACCAAGACCAAGCCGTGGGGCAACAGCGCCAGGCGACGGAAAATATCGCCCAACCCCATCGTTTCCAGCGACACTACTTCGCCAGGGATGAAGCGCAATACCGCACCCGGACCACGGGCCTGATGGAATGCATTGACACGCACCCGGGCAACACCGGGTATTTCAAAGGCGAAGTCGGCCTCGAGCGTTTCTTCATAAGCTCGCAGTTGACTCTCATTCATACCGCTATGAATCAGCTCACGGACTTGGCGGTCTTCCAGGACCGGCAGTTCAAGTCGTCGAATGTCGCCATCGACCCGGACCATTGGCGGCAAGCCCGCCGACAAGTGCAGGTCCGAGGCATTCTGCTTTGCCGCGAACGCCAGCAATTCGGTAATATCCATACGTATCCCTACTTCCCGGATAAAAGGTCTCTTGATTATGACAGACCTGGCGGGCATAACCGATTTCAGTGGGCAAGATGACGGACACCCTACTTTCCGAATCACTGGCCAGTGCCCGCAAGCGCCTGGCCAGAGCACTGTATGCAGCCGAAAGGCCAGCCGCTGCCGCTCGCCTGCTTGCAGTCAGCAAAACCAAGCCAGCCGCCATGATCCGTGCCGCCTGGGCGCTCGGACAGCGGGAGTTTGGCGAGAGCTATGTTCAAGAGGCACTGGAAAAGCAAGCCGAACTGAGAGATCTCAACGGCATTATCTGGCATTTCATTGGTCCATTGCAGAGCAACAAAAGCCGTGCCGTGGCCGAGCGCTTCGACTGGGTACACAGCGTTGACCGCGACAAGCTGGCCCGGCGCCTGAATGAGCAGCGCCCGACGGAACTTCCTCCCCTCAATGTTTGCCTGCAAGTCAATGTCAGCGGCGAGGCAAGCAAGTCAGGCGTTGATTTCGAGGCGCTGCCGGCATTGGCAGAAACCATACTCGCACTGCCCCGCTTGCGCTTACGTGGTCTAATGGCGATCCCGGCTCCCGCTGCCACCCTGGAAGCCCAGCGGGCACCACTGGCCCGCCTGCACCAAGCGCTGGAAGCATTGCGCGCCCGCTTCCCCGAGGCAGAGCTGGATACCTTGTCGATGGGCATGAGCGATGATCTGGAAGCGGCCATCCTTGAAGGTGCCACCCTGGTAAGGCTGGGCACAGCGATCTTCGGCGCCCGGGAACCCTAGCCGGTACCGACTCGGGCCGGCACCCGACAGCCACCAACAGACAACAGAAGGACCGTTCACAATGGCCAGCAGAGTCACCTTTATTGGCGCCGGCAACATGGCCGGCGCCATCATTGGCGGTATGCTCGACAGCGGCCACCCCGCCACCGCCATTACTGCCACCTCCCCCAGTGACGCCTTTCTGGCTCCGCTGCGTGAACGTTTCGCCATTCATACCAGCCTCGACAATGCAGCAGCGGTAGAAGACGCCGATATTGTCGTCCTGGCCGTGAAACCGCAAATAATGCGTGAGGTCTGCGACGGCTTGCGCGACACTCTGCAGCGGCACCGCCCTCTGGTCATCTCGGTGGCCGCCGGCCTCACTGCCGAAACCCTGCAAAGCTGGCTAGGCGGCGAATTGCCCCTGGTACGCTGCATGCCGAATACACCCTCTCTGGTTGGAGCCGGAGCTGCCGGCCTGTTCGCCACCGCCGAGGTCAGCGCCAAGCAGCGCACCCAGGCTGGCGAGCTGCTTGCCGCCGTGGGCCTGGTAGAGTGGGTCGAAGAGGAGTCTCTGCTGGATGCCATCACTGCCGTGTCTGGTAGTGGGCCCGCCTATTTTTTCTTGATGTTCGAAGCAATGGAAGAAGCGGGTGCCAAACTCGGATTACCTGCCGCTACCGCGCGTCGCCTGGCCATGCAGACTGCTTCAGGTGCCGCAAAGATGGCCATGGCCAGTGAACAAAGCCCGGCGGAGCTTAAGCGCAACGTGATGTCGCCCGGCGGCACCACCGAGCGTGCCATAGAGTATCTTGAGCAGGCCGATCTGCGTAACATCCTGGCCGCAGCCATGGAGGCATGCGCTATCCGTGCCCGTGAAATGGCCGAGGAACTCGGCAAACACTGATTTTTTTAGCCGCCCGGGCCCGGGCGGTCACTTGACGATATGGGAGGTGCCCAACATGGGCCAAATGGGAAATGCCGGCCTGCTGCTGGTCAACACCCTGATCAATATTTACCTGTTCCTGCTGATGCTGCGTTTTCTGCTGCAGGCATCCCAGGCTGATTACTACAATCCAATCAGCCAGTCAGTGGTAAAAATTACTCAGCCTGCCGTGCGTCCATTCCAGGGATTCCTGGGCTCGGCTCTGGGTCGCTTTGATCTGGCAACTCTGGCTGCCGCTTTCTTGCTCAAGGCTGTCAGTATCGTAGTGATTCTGCAGATTGCCGGTTTCGGCATGCCACCCATCCTCCAAGTGGCAATTGGTGCCGTGGCCGCCATCGCCAACGCCATTCTCAAGATCTACTTCTTCGCCTTGATCGTGATGATCATCTTGAGCTGGGTAGCCCCTACGGCCAGTCATCCGGGTGCAATGCTGGTCATGCAGCTGGTAGAGCCGATCATGGCACCGGTACGCCGGGTCATTCCGCCGCTGGGCATGATCGACCTGTCACCCATCGTGGTTTTCATTGCCATCAATATTATTGACAGCATGGTGGTTGGCGCACTCACACGCTCCGCCGGCATTGCCGGCGCCCTGGTTGGCCTGTGAGCCGGGCAGCGACCTCAACGAATGGATGCAAAGCGACAAATGTCTGAGATTCCCACTGACTCGGTCGGCCTGGTATCGCCACGTACGGTGCACTTCGACACCCCCTTGGCCCTGGCCTGTGGCAAAACCTTGCCGGCCTATGACTTGGTGTACGAAACCTACGGCACGCTCAATGCCGAGCGCTCCAATGCAGTGCTGATTTGCCATGCGCTCTCGGGGCACCACCACGCTGCCGGCTATCACAGCCATGATGACCGCAAGCCGGGCTGGTGGGAGGCCCATATCGGGCCGGGCAAGTCTATCGATACCAACCGCTTCTTCGTGGTGTCATTGAACAACCTGGGCGGCTGCCACGGCAGTACCGGACCAACCAGCCACAACCCTGCTACCGGGCGCCAGTGGGGCCCGGAATTTCCCATGGTGACGGTCAGTGACTGGGTGCACAGCCAGGCACGCCTGGCGGATCGTTTGGGAATCGAGCGTTTCGCTGCGGTGATCGGTGGCAGCCTCGGCGGCATGCAGGCGCTGCAGTGGAGCCTGACCTACCCGGAACGGGTCGCCAATGTCGTCGTCATTGCTGCCACTCCCAAACTCTCGGCTCAGAATATTGCTTTCAACGAAGTGGCCCGCGAGGCAATCCGCTCCGACACCGACTTCCATGACGGCTGGTATGCCGAGCACAACACGGTTCCTCGGCGTGGCCTCAAGCTGGCGCGCATGGTGGGTCATATCACCTACCTCTCGGAAGATGCCATGGGCAGCAAGTTCGGTCGCGACCTGCGCAGCGATGACCTGAACTTCGGCGATGACGTCGAATTCCAGGTCGAATCCTACTTGCGCTACCAGGGCGACTCTTTCTCTACTGCCTTTGATGCCAACACCTATCTGCTGATGACCAAGGCACTGGACTACTTTGACCCTGCGGCGGCCCATGGCGGCGCACTGGCCCCGGCTCTGGCACCCAGCAAATGTCCTTTTCTGGTAGTCAGCTTCACCAGTGACTGGCGCTTTCCGCCATCACGCTCCCGCGAGTTGGCTGATGCCCTGGTGCGAGCCGGCAAGCCAGTCAGTTATATCAATATCGAGTCACCCCACGGCCACGACGCCTTTCTGCTACCGGAGCCGCGCTATCAGGCGGTTTTTTCGGCGTTCATGTCGCGCGCCGCCGAGGAGCTTGGCCTGGAGGAGCGGACATGATGCGCACCGACCTGGAGTTGATTTATCGCTGGGTGCCTGAAAAGGCTCACGTGCTCGACCTGGCCTGCGGTGATGGCACCCTGCTCGCAGCCCTGGCACGCAACAAGAAGGTCACGGGCTACGGCCTGGAAATTGACCCGCAAGGCATCACGGCTTGCCTGCACAAGGGGGTCAATGTCATTGAACAAAATCTCGATGGCGGACTGTCCAATTTTCAGGATGACAGCTACGACCTGGTCATCATGACCCAAGCACTACAAACACTGCGTCGCCCCGACCTGATGCTCGATGAAATGCTGCGGGTGGCCAGAGAGTGCATCATTACCTTCCCCAACTTCGCTTACTGGCGCCACCGGGTACATCTCGGCATCCGCGGCTATATGCCGGTCTCCAAATCGCTGCCCCACGCCTGGTACGATACTCCCAACATTCATCTCTCGACGTTCAACGATTTCGAGCATTTATGCCGCGAGAAAGGGCTGGTGATTACCGATCGGGCCGTCGGAATCGGTGAGCGTGAAGGTCACTGGGCTACGCGGATCTGGCCCAATCTGTTTGGCGAAATCGCGATATTTCGTGTAGGGCGCCGACATCGCTGAAGAACGACACCATCAGGAGGGCGTTATGCTGAAGCACCGTTTGCCGTTTCGCGCCTGTCTAGGGCTTGTTTTGCTGCTGTGGATGATGCCGCTGGCCGCTCAGGCACAGCAGTTCGAGCAAGTGGGCTCTTATCAAATTCACTACAGCGCGGTGAGTACCGATTTTCTGCCGCAAGCGGTCACTGATGCTCACGGTATCCAGCGCAGTCCGGCGCTGGCTCTGCTCAATATCAGCGTACTCGAAGAGGTGGATGGTGACCTGCGCCCGGTCAATGCTGCCGTGAGCGGTAGCGTGGGTGAAATTCAGGGCAAGGAAGCGACTCCCCTGCAGTTTCGTGCTATCCGCGAGGGGGATACACAGTCCCAGGTCGCCGTGTTCACTCTGCGCGATGATGAGCCCATGCATTTTGCTCTCGAGGTACGCTATGACCGCAACCTGCCACCAGCTGAAGTGAACTTCATTCAGCGTTTTCATATCCAGCGCTAGCGCTAACGTCTGCCTCGAACGAAACCTGGCGGATGAGAGAGACAGGCAACGGCTCGTCCAGTGCAATGGTGACTGGCCGCCCGCCGCGCCGGCCGACAGCGCATCCGTAGGCCAATACTTCCACCCCGCGCTCGGCCACTTCCCTCAAGGTAGCCGCATAGGCGGGATCGAGATGGGCAGCTGGTGCCACATCATGGATGCCTGTGTGCGCCACGCAGAACAGCAACACTGCTCGTTCCCCTTGCTCAGCCAGGGCTGCCAGAGCCAGCAAGTGCCTACGCCCCCGCTCGCTCACCGCATCGGGAAAATACCCATGCCCGTCATGCTCCTTGAGCGTGACCTGCTTGACCTCGACGTAGGCAGTATCACGCTGTGGGTCTTCGAGACGAAAATCCAGACGCGCCCCTTCCACCTTGGCCTCGCGCTTGAGTGTGGCGTAGCCGCTCAAAGCCGCTACCCGGCCCGCTTGCAGCGCTTCCTCGACAATGCGGTTGGTGCGCCCGGTATGCACCGAAGCCAGCGCTACACTGCCATCAGCCTGGACCAGCTCGATCAGTTCCCAGGTCCAGGCCAGCTTGCGTGCCGGATTATCGCTGGGTGCCAGCCATACCCGAGAGCCGGGCACATTGACCGCCCGCATCGAGCCGGTATTGGGACAATGCGCTACCACCTCGCGACCGTCATCAAGCCGCACATCCGCCAAAAAACGCTTATAGCGTCGCAACAGTACGCCAGGAACCAACTCGGGATATTGCATGCCTTATCTCATTGCCGCGCCAGAAAACGTTCAAGCCGACTGACCGCCTCTTCGAGCCGCTCAATGCCAGTGGTAAAAGCGATGCGCACATGGTGCTCACCGCCGCTGACGGCGAAATCGACCCCAGGCGTAATCGCCACATTTTCCTCTTCCAGCAAGCGCTGACAGAACCCCTGGCTGTCGTGGCTGTAGTCCGAAATATCCAGCCACAGATAAAAAGCGCCCTGGGGCGGCAGTGACGGCGCCAGACCCAACCGGGCCAGCCCCGCCAGCAGCGCATCACGCCGCCGCTTGAGCTCGGCCCGGCGGCTTTCGAGCAAGTCACGACACTCAGGGGAGAAAGCGGCAAGCGCAGCATGCTGTGCCGGGGTAGGGGCGGCGAGAAAGACATTCTGCGCCAGCCGGGTCAGCGGCTCCACAGCGCTCTCTGGCGCCAGCAACCAGCCCAGACGCCAGCCAGTCATGCCGAAGTATTTGGAAAAGCTGTTGACCACGAAAGCGTCCGCAGCGACAGAGGCCACCGACACTGGCTCTAGATCGTAGCTAAGCCCCTGGTAGATCTCATCCACCAGTAGATGGCCCTGCCTGGCGGCTACCGTGTCGGCTACGGCACGTAGCGCATCAGCGTCGAGCATATGCCCGGTAGGGTTGGAAGGCGTGGCGAGCATCGCCAGGCGCGTATCCTCGCGCCAGTGCCGCGCTACCAGGTCGGTATTAAGTTGCCAGCCACTCTCGAGCCCCACCGGCACCGTATCCACCTCGGCTCCGGCCAACGCCATGAAGTGACGATTGCAGGGGTAGTTGGGATCGGCCATCAGCACGCGGTCACCACTGCCGACCAGCAACTGGCTGGCCAACAGCAACGCCCCTGAAGCCCCCGGCGTCACCAAAATCCGCTCTGGGTCGACAGCGGCACCGAAATGCTCGGCATAATGCGTGGCAATCGCTTCACGCAGTGCCGGCAGGCCACGTGCCGGGCTGTAGCGCGTATGTCCAGCGGCCAAAGCCGCACGCCCAGCCTCCACAACCGGCCCAGGCGTAGGAAAATCAGGCTCACCCACTTCAAGATGAATGACATCATGACCAGCGGCCTCCCGCGCCTGGGCGGCCTCTAGCAGGCTCATCACACGAAAGGGCGCAACAAGATCAACGCGCGGATTCCACGACATTCAAAACTCCTGAGCACTAGAGAAACAGCCGCCATAAATGACCCAATTTGTTAGCGGAGCCGATACCATAGCATTGATCTATAGGTAGCAGTGTCTTGCAAAACCCGCTGATTTTAGCTAAACAAGCAAACCTTTGGCGTGAGATACCTGGCGTGACAGGCGCCAGGTTTTTAACAGCAGTCACTTAAGTAACGAGGCAGTCCCATGCCAGTAGTCGATAAAAAACCGGAAGCGCCCAAAAAATTCACCCCGTACGAAACCGCACCGGGTGAAGAGTATATGAACGAACAGCAGCTTGAGCACTTCCGACAGATCCTGCTGGACTGGAAACAGGAGCTGATGGAAGAGGTTGACCGCACTGTGCGCAACCTGCAGGAAGAAGCCAACAACTACGCTGACCCAGCCGACCGGGCTACCCAGGAAGAAGGATTCAGCCTGGAACTGCGTACTCGCGATCGCGAGCGCAAGCTGCTCAAGAAAATCAACGAAACACTCGAAATGATCGATGAGGACGATTACGGCTACTGTGAAGCCTGCGGCGTCGAAATCGGGATTCGGCGTCTGGAGGCACGCCCGACCGCGACCTTGTGCGTTGATTGTAAAACCCTGGCCGAACTCAAGGAGAAGCAGCTCGGCGGCTAAGCCCGTGCACTACCGGTTTCTTTATAACGGGCACCGCAGGGTGCCCGTTTGCGTAGGGAGAACAGCCATCGAGAACACACCATGACTGGCTATCGTGGCCGCTTCGCCCCGACCCCTTCCGGCGCTCTGCACTTCGGCTCGCTGATCGCCGCGTTGGGCAGTTTTCTCGATGCCCGCCATGCCGGTGGCGAGTGGCTATTGCGCATCGAGGACCTGGATCCGCCACGCTGCCCACCCGGAGCGGTCGACACCATCCTTCACCAGCTTGAGGCCTTCGGCTTGCACTGGGATGGCCCGGTGTACTACCAACGCGACCGTGGCCCAGCCTACGCCTGGGCCTTGGAGCAGCTTGTGGCACAAGGTCTGGCCTATCCTTGCAGCTGCTCACGTCAGCAGTGGCGTGACCATGCGATCTACCCCGGCTGGTGCCGGACCCGTCCGTGCGAACCCGACAAACCTCTGGCATGGCGGCTACGCAGCGACCTTGGCCTGAATCCCGTGGTATGGCACGACCGGCTGTTCGGGGAACAGCACTTTGCCCCGACAGAACTCGGTGATGTGGTACTCAAACTCAAGGATGGTCTTTGGGCCTATCAACTCGCCGTG
>DXFC01000083.1 GCA_019114645.1 Candidatus Halomonas stercoripullorum | reverse complement strand
CTGGTGGCGGCTTCCCAGGCGGGATGCGGGGCCATGTCGATGCAGTCCACCGGGCAGGGAGCCACGCAGAGTTCGCAGCCGGTGCACTCGTCCACGATGACGGTGTGCATGCGCTTGCTGGCGCCCAAAATGGCATCCACCGGACACGCCTGAATGCACTTGGTACAGCCGATGCACTCGGCTTCGCGAATCACCGCCGTCAGCGGGAGCTGGGCGGGCTGTTCCAGCGGCAGCAGTGGCTGTCCGGTCAACTCGGCCAGCCGGGACAAGGTGGCTTCACCGCCGGGCGGGCAGCGGTTGATCGGCTCGCCCGTGGCGATGGCTTCGGCATAGGGCTGACAGCCATCGAAGCCACACTTGCCGCACTGGGTCTGCGGCAAGAGGGCATCAATGGCCTCGATCAGCTCGGCATGGCGACTCACAGCGGTTCAGGTCACCCGCTGGCCGGGCTCGGCGCCGGAATCCGGCGACAGCAAATAAATGCCCTCGTTATCGCCTGCAGCCAGTACCATGCCTTCGGAAACACCGAAGCGCATCTTGCGCGGTGCCAGGTTGGCGACCATGACCGTCAGCCGGCCCTCCAGCGCTTGGGGAGAGTAGGCGGAGCGGATGCCGGCAAAGACGTTGCGTGTCTCGCCGCCCAGGTCGAGCGTGAGCTGCAACAGCTTGTCGGCCCCTTCGACGTATTCGGCCTTGGCGATACGCACAATACGCAGATCGACCTTGGCGAAGTCATCAAACGCGATTTCAGGGGCGATGGGGTCGTCGGCGAGGGGTCCCTTGACCGCCTCTTTGAGTTTCTGTTCTTCCACGAGATCCTCCTTGGAGGCTTCGATCATGGCGTCGATCTTGTCGCGCTCGACGCGGGTCATCAATGGTTTGAACTTGGCAATGGCATGGCCAAGCAGCACCTCGTGACGGCTCGCCCAGGCCAGCGAGTCAAGCTGGAGAAACGCGCGGGCCTGCTCGGCCATGGCCGGCACCACCGGTGCCAGGTAGACCATCAGCTGGCGGAACAGGTTGATGCCCACCGAACAGATATCGAGCACTTCCTGCTCACGGCCCGCCTGCTTGGCCAGCACCCAGGGCTCTTTTTCGGCGATGTAGAGGTTGGCTTCGTCGGCCAGCTCCATGATCTTGCGTACCGCACGACCGAACTCACGCGCTTCGAAATCCTGGGCGATGCTGTCGCCGGCAGCGATAAAGCGCGCCACCAGTTCCGGCTCGGAGCAGTGGACCGAGAGCTTGCCGTCCCCCAGCTTCTTGACGAAACCGGCGCAGCGGCTGGCGATATTGACCACCTTGCCAACGAGATCGGCGTTCACCCGGGCAGCGAAGTCTTCCAGGTTGAGATCCAGGTCGTCGACCCGGGAGGTGAGCTTGGCGGCAAAGTAGTAGCGCAGATACTCGGGGTTGAGCTGCTCGGCATAGGTGGACGCCTTGATAAAGGTGCCACGGGATTTCGACATCTTGGCGCCGTTAACGGTCACAAAACCGTGGCAGTTCACCGCCGTGGGGGTGCGGAAATCGGCACCGTGCAGAATGGCGGGCCAGAACAGTGCATGGAAGTAGACGATGTCCTTGCCGATAAAGTGGTACAGCTCGGCTTCGCTGTCTTTCTTCCAGTAAGTGTCGAAATCGATGCCAGTGCGGTCACACAGGTTCTTGAAGCTCGCCATGTAACCGATGGGGGCATCCAGCCAGACGTAGAAATACTTGCCCGGGGCGTCGGGAATTTCGAAGCCGAAATAGGGTGCATCGCGGGAGATATCCCACTCGTTAAGCCCTGATTCGAACCACTCCTGCAGCTTGTTGGCGATCTGGGTTTGGACATGGCCGCCGCGAACCCACTCCTTGAGGAAGTCGGCAAAGTCGGGCAGCTTGAAGAAATAGTGGGTGGAGCTGCGTACCTCAGGCGTGACGCCGGAGAGCGCGGAAACCGGGTCGATCAGGTCGGCGGGGGTGTAGGTGGCGCTGCACGCTTCGCAGTTGTCACCGTACTGGTCGGGAGCCTGGCACTTGGGGCAGGTACCCTTGATGAAACGGTCGGCGAGGAACAGCCCCTTGACCGGATCGTACATCTGTTCGATATCGCGGGTGGCGATATGGCCCTTGTCGCGCAGCCGGGTATAGATCAGCTCGCTGAACTCGCGGTTCTCTTCGGAGTGCGTCGAGTGGTAGTTGTCGAAGGCGACCCCGAAGGTGGCGAAGTCATCCTGATGTTCCCGGGAGACTCGCTCGATCAAGGCTTCGGAGGTAATGCCCTCCTGCTCGGCGCGCAGCATGATCGCGGTGCCGTGGGCATCGTCGGCGCACACATAGTAGCACTCGTTGCCGATGCTCTTCTGGAAGCGCACCCAGATATCGGTCTGGATGTACTCCAGCAAGTGGCCAAGGTGGATCGAGCCGTTGGCATAGGGCAGGGCACTGGTAACCAAAATCTTGCGCGGGGCGCTGACAGTATTCGACATGGCGGCTCTGGATTCCCAAGAAAAATCAGACCTGAATTGTATCTGTCTTGGCTCCCGGCTGCATCTGCCGGAAATTGACAGCT
>DXFC01000082.1 GCA_019114645.1 Candidatus Halomonas stercoripullorum | reverse complement strand
CCCAGCAGGTTGAGCTGCTCCCCGGCCTCCAGCGTGCTGGAGCGTTGCCAGCCGTCGGCATCAGCGATCAGGAGTCCTGAATGACTCAGGGTGTCCAGTACCTGGGGCAGACTCTGGGGCAAGGCTTCGGGTTTCAGGAATAGTTCGCGGGCCAGAATCGGCCAACTGGGGGTGAGTCGTTCCAGCAGGCTATCCAGGCTATGCCGTGAGACATGGCGAAAGGCAAAGGCGGTCAGGCTGGCCAGGGCGAAGAGGTGCAAGACGTTGTTGCGATACCACATCAGCAGACTGGCCTGTTCCGGCTTGGCTACCAGAATGTCGCCAAGCGGGTGCTGGCGACGTTCGATCATATCCAGCATGACGACCTGTTCAATCCAGTCCTCGGGGTTGCCGTCGGGAAGGCTGATATGCTGCCCGCCAGGGTGATGGCGCTGTAGCGCAACGAGCAAGGCCAGCTGGCGCGACATCAAGCTCGCCTCGATGGCGGCGTGCGGAGTAGCGAGGAGCACCAGAGCTACCAGGTTGACCGGATTGAGTGCTGCCGCCGCATTGATGCGGCGGGCCAGTTCGATGCCCAGTTGTGGTACGGCCGTCGTTAGCCAGGGTGGTTTCTCGGCAGTGTGCTGCGCCCAGTCGGGCGTGTGCGCATCAAGCCAGGCACCAAGCCGCAGGGGTTCACCCACGTTGACCGTCACCTTGCCGAAGGGTTGACGTATCTTTTTCACCACCCGCAGCAGCGCCAGGGGGGACTCCTTGCGCTTTTTGCCACCACGCAGCTCATGCTGGTAGCTGGCGCTTTCGAGAATGCGCTCATAACCGATATAGACCGGAATGAAGGCCAACTTGGTCGGGTTGCTACCGGTTGCGCTGCGATGAAAAGAGCGCAATGTCATCGACAGCATACCGGGTCGCGGCGCCAACATGCGTCCGCTACGCGAGCGGCCACCTTCGATGAAGTACTCCAGGGGGTAACCACGCGCCAGCAAACGGTGCAGGTATTCGTTGAACACTGCTGCGTAGAGCGGTTTGTCACGGAAGCTGCGGCGCATGAAAAAAGCCCCGCCGCGTCGCAGCAAGGGGCCGATCAAGGGCATGTTGAGGTTGCGGCCGGCAGCGATATGCGGTGGCATCAGGCCAGCGTGATAGAGCACGTAAGAGAGCAGCAGGTAGTCGATGTGGCTGCGGTGGCAAGGCACATATACCAGAGTGTGATCACCCGCCAGTTGCTTGATCCGTTCCAGTCCCTTCGTTTCAACACCGTCGTAGAGCCGGTTCCATAGTCGGCGCAGTAACCCATCCATGAAGCGCAACACCGGATAGGTCATGTTCGAGGCGATTTCTTTACCATAGCGCAAGGCACGACGCTGCAGGCGTTCAGGGGAGCGTCGCTCGGAGGCTGCCAGCTCGTCGATCACGCGGCGTACTTCAGGGCTTCTGGCGACACCTTCGATCAGGGTGCGACGGTGTGAGAGATCGGGGCCGAGTACACGGGTGCGCATGCGGCGGAAGTGCACACGCAACAGGCGGGCCCCCTTGCGATTGGCGATAGCAGGACCGCGTTCATCAAGCAGGTCACGTAGCTGCAGCGGCGCCCCGAAATGCACCTCTACGCTCTTGCCGTTGATGAGTACCGAGAGCGCACGGCGTAGTCGTCCGGCCAGTTGCCAGCTATCGGCGGCCAGCAGATGCCAGAAACCGAAACGCTTGCCGGGAGCGCGGCCCCAGAAAATGCTGACGGGAACCGCCTGAATATCGGCATCATCATGCTGGGTCAGGTAGGCCAGGGCCTGATGGAAGGGGCCCAAGTGTGGTTGCTTACGCCGCCACAGGCGTCGCTGATGGGCAGGCAGGGCAACATAAGCCGGCAGCTCGAAGCCACCCAGCTGTATTTGGCCGTGTGCCGGCGGTAGCCCATGGCGTTGGCAGAGTACGTCGAGCAGTAGCGCATCGGATAGTGCCGGGTGGGGTAACACGTAGAGGGTCGGGCGTGTGGGGTCGAGGGTTTGTGCCAACTCCTCTGGGGTGGGCTCGATAAGGCGCGCTTCTACCCAGGCCGTGATAAAGCGTTTGAGCGGCGCGTGAAGCGCCGTGAGCAGGGGGCGGAGCAGCACCATCAGGTCGCCTCGAGGTTAAAAAAACAAGGTAATTAGCGGCCGCAGTAATGCCAGATTAGCGCTTATGGCCAGGTTTGCCCTTGCCTGGGCGGGGCCCGGCGGGCTTCTTCTTGCGCGGTATGGGCTTGGGCGTTTCCGGCGGAACCCGGTAATGCAGGTAAAGATCGAGTACCAGGTCGGGGAGCTGACCGGCCAGCGACTCCAGGCGCACGCTGTCGGCAGTGATCTCGGCCATGTCCGCTTCGTCGTCGAACAGGCCGGAAAGCGCCATGAAGGGTAGCAGCAAGGTAGCAACCTCTTCTTCGTCCTGCTCGAACCAGGCCGCTTCGTCGAGAAAGACGCCTTCCATGAAGCCTGCGCACCAGTCGCCGATGGGAGTCTCCTCCGCTGGCAGGCCGCCCAGTGTCAGTTCGAAAGGCAGCTCCGGCAGCCCGCCCTGTTCCAGTACCGCGATGGCATTGGCGCGCAGGGCTTCCAGTAGCCCCAGGATGTCGCGCCGCTCGGCGGGGTTGGTGAACTCTGGCTCGCCATGGAACAGCTCCGGGATCCAGGTGGCACTTTCGACCTCGCGTGGTGCCACGGCCAGAGCCAGCAAAAAGCCGTGTGCTGCAATCAGGTCCAGCGCATCGGCATCAACGCGTTCGGAGTCGAGAAAGATGTCAAGGCGCTCTAGCTCGGCATCTTCGAGCAAAGGGTGGGGCAAAGGAGTCTCGGACATTCGACATCTCATATGGCTGCGTGAAGCGGGCGGCGGCCAGGCAGGGCTGGACGTAGCCGGGATGGAGCGTCATTCTAGCACCCCATGAAACAACCCGCGCTTCCTGATCCTTGTTCCCGCTGGCTTGCGAGCCTCGACGATCCTGCTCTGCATCAAGCCCTGCTTGATCGGGTGGAAGCCGCCTGGCAACTGTGCCGTGACTATCATCCTGAACTGCCACGTCCCCAGGTGTGGTGTGATCTGCGTGGCAAGTGTGCCGGCCAGGCGCACTATGGCCGGGGTGGATTGCGTTTCAACCCCGTGCTGTATCGCGAAAATCGGCGGGCCTTCCTGGTCGATGTGGTGCCGCATGAAATGGCGCACTGGCTGGTACGGCATCTAAGTGACGGGCACAAGGCCCGTCCTCATGGGCACGAATGGCGCACTGTGATGGAGCAGCTGTTCGGTATTGAGGCGCGGGTCACGCACTGCTTCGATACTGGCAGGGCAAGCCCGACTCCGCACCGCTATCATTGTGGCTGCCAGGAACATTTCTTTACTGCTCGGCGCCATTCACTGGTCCGCAACGGACGGCGCTATCGCTGTTTGTCGTGTGCTCAGACCTTGGTCTATCAACCCTTGGTGGGCTTGGAGGGGGTGGCTGCAACCCAATGATTAATAAGAGAAAAGTCCTGATACCAAGGTCTAAGAGGAAGGCCCGCGTCGAGGGTATATCCTGTTGAACGACTCTGGTGCCGGTGCCACTAAAAATAAAGCAGCCGGTAACATTCACCGAGAGGGGTGCTCTCCTGGAAGAGGCTAGCCAATGACCGATCAGCAGAAAATCTATCCGGTAAGCGACGATGCTGCCGCTAAAGCCTGGGTTGATAATGAAAAGTATCAAGCCCTGTATCAACAATCGCTTGATGATCCCGACGGATTCTGGGCGGAGCAGGCCAAGCGCATCGAATGGTTCAAGGCGCCGACCAAGATCAAGAATACCTCCTTTGATCCGCAAAACGTCGATATCCGCTGGTTTGAAGATGGCACCTTGAATGCCAGTGTCAGCTGCCTGGATCGGCACCTGGAAACACGTGGTGACCAGACTGCGATCATCTGGGAAGGTGACGACCCCAATGAATCCAAGCATATCAGCTACCGTGAGCTGCACGCCAAGACCTGTCAGCTCGCCAATGCGCTGAAAGAACTCGGTATTGGCAAAGGAGATGTCGTCACTCTCTATATGCCGATGATCCCCGAAGCGGCAATCGCCATGCTGGCATGTGCCCGTATCGGTGCCGTGCACTCGGTAGTGTTTGGTGGCTTCTCTCCCGACGCACTGGCGCAGCGCGTTGTCGGCGCCAACTCCAAGTTGGTGATTACCGCTGACGAGTCCGTACGTGGTGGCAAGCAGGTGCCGCTCAAGGACAACGTCGACGCTGCACTGACACGCCAGGGTACCGAGGTCTGCGAAAAGGTGCTGGTCGTCAAGCGTACCGGCGGCGGGATCGACTGGCAGGAAGGTCGCGACATCTGGTATCACGAAGTGGTCGACAAGCAGTCCAGTGACTGTGCGCCCGAGGAGATGAATGCCGAAGACCCGCTCTTCATTCTCTACACCTCAGGTTCTACCGGCGCGCCCAAAGGGCTCAAGCACACCACTGGCGGCTACATGGTTTATGCCAGCCTGACTCACCAGTATGTGTTCGATTACCACGATGGCGATGTTTACTGGTGTACCGCTGACGTGGGCTGGATCACCGGTCACAGCTATATCGTTTATGGCCCCCTGGCCAATGGTGGCATTACGCTGATGTTTGAAGGCGTGCCGAGCTACCCCACCTATGGCCGCATGGGCGAAGTCGTCGACAAGCACAAGGTCAACGTTCTCTACACCGCACCCACCGCGATTCGCGCGCTGCGTTCACAGGGTGACGATGTCATGAGCTCCAGCACACGTGAGTCGCTGCGTTTGCTGGGTTCGGTAGGCGAACCGATCAACCCCGAAGCGTGGGAGTGGTATCACCGCGTAGTGGGTAATTCCCAGTGCCCCATCGTGGATACCTGGTGGCAGACCGAAAACGGCGGCATCCTGATTGCCCCGCTGCCAGGAGCCACCGATCTCAAGCCGGGCTCTGCCACACGGCCGTTGTTCGGCGTCAAGGCGGGGATTGTGGATAACGATGGCAATCTGCTCGAGGGTGTTGCTGAAGGCAACCTGGTCATCCTGGACGCCTGGCCCGGCATTGCCCGCTCCATCTGGGGTGACCACGAGCGTTTCATCCAGACGTACTTCGCGACCTACCCGGGAATGTACTTCACCGGTGACGGCGCCCGCCGCGACGAGGATGACTACTACTGGATCACCGGTCGTGTCGATGATGTCCTCAACGTTTCGGGGCACCGTATGGGCACCGCCGAGATCGAGTCTGCCCTGGTAGCGCATGAGGCGGTGGCCGAAGCGGCAGTCGTAGGCTTCCCGCATGATATCAAGGGGCAGGGGATCTACATCTACGTCACGCTCAACGACGGTTTCGAGCCTAGCGAAGAGCTGCAAAAAGAGCTGGTCAAGTGGATTCGTACCGAGATCGGTCCGATTGCCTCGCCTGACATCCTGCAGTGGGCCAGCGATCTGCCCAAGACCCGTTCGGGCAAGATCATGCGCCGCATTCTGCGCAAGATTGCCGCCAACGAGTGCGATGGTCTGGGCGATACCAGTACCCTGGCTGATCCCAGCGTAGTGGAAGAACTGATTGAGAATCGCGCCAATAAATAAGCGGTCTTTATCGTTATCGCTTTCGTTGGAATGAACCTTTGCCGGCCCTTTGGGCCGGCTTTTTTTATCTAGGCGTTGGCTAGCGCTTCGACCAGTTGTGCCTTGGTCATGCGGCTGCGACCGGCTAGCTTGAGTTTTTGCGCACGAGTGTAGAGTTCGGCACGCGAGAGCTGCTCCAGGTCAGCGGCATCATGTTTGGTGTCTT
>DXFC01000010.1 GCA_019114645.1 Candidatus Halomonas stercoripullorum | reverse complement strand
TCAAGCGGTGGCCTTCCCGTGGGTCGATACCCGTGGTTTCAGTATCCAGAATGACTTGGCGCATCTATCAACTCTCGGAAGAAGTGGGTGAAGTCGCAGCCGCTTGCGCGGCGTGCGCATCAATGGCGGCGTTGGCCAGTGCATCGGCGCGCTCGTTGCCGGGGTGTCCGGCATGCCCCTTGACCCAGTGCCAGTTGATACGGTGGCGCTGGGTTTCACTGAGCAGCTCGCGCCACAAGTCCGCATTCTTCACCGGCTGACGATTGGCGGTTTTCCAGTTGCGCTTGATCCAGCCATGGATCCACTGGGTGATGCCCAGGCGCAGGTACTCGGAGTCAGTCCACAGTTCAACGGCACACTCTCGCTTGAGGGCACGCAGCGCCATGATGGCAGCGGTTAGCTCCATGCGGTTGTTGGTGGTGGTGGGAGCGAAGCCATTGAGTGTTTTTTCATGGCTGCCGCTCACCAGCATCGCACCCCAGCCACCTGGTCCGGGGTTACCGCGACAGGCGCCATCGGTATAAATGATGACACTGGGTAGCGATCTGCCGTCGTTACTGTCACTCAACTTCTGTGGTCCTTTTATTCGGTTCCGTTACGGTGCTGCCGACCCGGGTGGCGTGACCCAGCGCTCCTCCGTCCAGAGCGCCTTGAATACGCAGCTTGGGACGTTCGCTCTGCGCCATCCGGCTGCAGCGCCGGGCATGCAGAATATAGCTATCACCGAGCGGTACGTTATGGCGCCGACCGAGGGTTTCCAGCCTGGCGTTACTGGGCAGGCTGCCTGGCCAGTGAAAACCGCAGTAGTCTACCCGCTCCACCCGAAAGTCGACAGCAGCCAGCCTGCTAGCCAGTTTCGCCGGAGTGCGCCACTGGCCACGCCATGGTGAGCGCTGACGGTGTCGGGGGGAGAGGCGCGCCAAGCCGGCGATACCCAACGGCATCCAGCCAAGAATAATGAGATAGCCGTCTTGCGCCGTAATGCGTGCCGCTTCCTGGAGCAGACTGTCAGGCTCACTGAGCATTTCCAGTAAGTGATGAATGATGACCAAGTGCATGCTTTCGTCCGGCAGGGCCAAGGCATCCAGGGGGCATACCAGGGTCGCGGTGCTCGCTGCCAGCTCCACGCTAGGAGCCCAGTGAATATTGTGCCGAATTGGTGACATTACAGCCAGCGAGGGTCCCATGCCGAATTCAAGGCTGTGGCCGCCATGCAGTTTTTCACAGATGGGCCCCAGGCAGGCACGTTCAGTCCGCCAGTGCGCCTGACCCTCTTCGCTCGACCAATAGCGCTGTCCCTCACGATAGCGTTGAGCCAGTGCGGGCGGTTCGCGAAGGTTTGACATTACTGGCGTTGACCTCCAGGATTGGCGGGTTTTTTTAAGTGGTTACAATTGAGCCACGTGGAGCAATTTACAGGACATACCACCATGTTGAGCGTGACACCGATTCCAGCTTTAAGCGACAACTATATCTGGCTCCTGCGTCAGGATACGAGTCCTGGTGTCTGTGTCGTAGACCCCGGGGACGCTGAGCCGGTTATTCAGCTGCTTGAGCAGAAAAACCTCAACCTTGAAACGATTCTCATCACTCATCACCATGGTGATCACACTGCCGGCCTGCCTGCACTCATCGAGCGTTACTCCCCTCATGTTATCGGTCCTGACAACCCAGACATCCAGGGTTTGACCCAGCGGGTTGGTGATGGTGATAGTTGTCAGGTCATGGGGCGTCGTTTTGACGTGTATGCCGTACCGGGCCATACCCTCGACCATATCGCATTTTTCACCCCTGGCATTCCCCCGCTGTTGTTTTGTGGTGACACGCTGTTTGCGGGGGGATGCGGACGCCTGTTCGAGGGAAGTCCAGAGCAGATGCATCAGTCGCTGAAGACCCTGGCGGCACTGCCCGATGATACCCTGATATATGCCGCCCATGAGTATACGCTAGCCAACTTTGCTTTTGCCCGCGCTGCGGATCCGCATAATGCCGAGGTCACGGCTGCGCTGGCTGAAGTACAGCGTGCCCGCGAACTCGACCGGCCAACGCTGCCCAGTGTGCTTTCCCGCGAGAAGCTCACCAATCCCTTCTTGCGTTGTGCTGACCCCGATGTCCGCGCCACGGCAGCCGAACATGGGGATACCACCACAGACCAGGCCACCTTCACCACCCTACGGGCGTGGAAAGACCGCTTTTGATGGATAGGCGCTGCTTGATGTCATCAGCCTGGAACTACCTGCTTTTTTGTGGAGGACGAATGCATTATCAAACGCTGCAGCGAAGGTTCTCGCGACTCACGGGCCGCATAACCATGATAGGCGCTCTTTCGCTGCTCGCTCCGACACTGCAGGCAGCCTCTTTTTCTGTACCTGTTACACCCCCATCACTCCCGATACATCACTTCTGGGACGACCTCCAGCTTGATTTGTTTCCGGGCGATGCCTGGGAACGGCTGCGCAAAAGCCTGGCCTGGCAGGATCGCCGTGATGACGCCCGCGTACAGGAGTGGATTGAGCGCTTTCGCGCCCAACCCCATAGTATCGCCACCATCATTGAGCGTGCCCGCCCCTGGATGGCCTGGATTACCGAGCAAGTAGAACGCCGTAACCTACCCGGCGAGGTCAGTCTGATCCCCTTTATCGAGAGTGCCTATGATCCCAAGGCGCGAAATCCCAGCGGTGCTGCCGGACTCTGGCAGTTCATGCCTCGAACCGCCGAAGCGTTGGGCCTGCAGCGCCACACGGGTTACGACGGCCGCCTGGATGTCGTCGCAGCCACCTATGCCGCACTCGATTATATCGAGCTGCAGGCGGAGCAGTGGTACGAGGGCGATATAGAACTTTCGCTCGC
>DXFC01000081.1 GCA_019114645.1 Candidatus Halomonas stercoripullorum | reverse complement strand
ACCCTGTACCCGAGGCCATGCGTGAGCGAGGAGTTGACAGAGCGACGCTCGGCATCAGTGGCAACCTGGTGGCGTGGCAATTCGCCCGGCTTGCGCCTGGCCCGGCATACCCTGGGCCTGGTGGCACTGGCTATCATACTGGTGCCCTTTGCCGATCTGGCCATTCACACCCGCGACCCCTGGGGCGAGCTTGGCCGCATGGCAAGCGGTCTGGCCTGGCCCGCCTGGGGCGCGCTGGAATCCCCCTTTTCCGCCCTGGCGCTGACCGTTGCCGTCGCCTTGTGGGGAACCCTGGCCGGCGTGATACTGGGTTTTCCTCTGGCCCTGCTCTTCGCTCGCTCACGCCTGGTACGTGCGGGCTGTGCCTTTGTCCGCGCGATACATGAACTGTTCTGGGCCCTGCTGTTTTTACAGGTGTTCGGCCTTTCAGCATTGACTGCCTTGGCGGCGCTGGCGATTCCCTACGCCGGTATCTTCGCCAAGGTGTACGCTGAGATTCTCGAACAGACACCACGCGCACCCCGAGACGCGCTCCCTGCAAACAGTGGCCGCCTGGTGCGCTTCGTCTATGCGGAACTGCCGCTGGCCTGGGCCCAACTGGCCGCCTATACCCGCTACCGCTTTGAGTGCGGCCTGCGTGCCAGCGTGTTACTCGGCTTTGTGGGCCTGCCGACCCTGGGTTTTCATCTTGAAACGGCCTTTCGTGAGGGCCGCTATCATGAAGCGGGAGCGCTGCTGTGGTTGTTCTATCTGCTGATCGCCAGCTTGCCCTGGTGGGGGCACAGGCGCTTGATTCCGCTACTGCTGATCACTAGCGCCTGGCTGCTCGGTCCTTGGCCAAGCATCAACGGCGGGCTGCTATGGCGCTTCGTTAGCGAGGATATCTGGCCACGCGCCCTGCTTGCCAGCGACTGGGCGGGGCTTGTCGAGTGGCTGGCCCGCATCCCCTCGCTTGGCCCTGCCATTGGCAACACCTTGCTACTGGGGCTACTTGGCACGGTCGGAGCACTGCTGGTGGCACTTCTCTTGTGGCCATTAGCCAGTCGCCACTTTGGCAACCACGCCACACGCCTGGCCGGACACGGCATCCTGATTTTTCTGCGCTCGACGCCGGAGCTGATGCTGACGTTCGTTTTCCTGCTGCTGCTCGGCCCATCGCTGCTGCCCGCCTGGTTGGCCCTGGCGCTGCATAATGGCGCCTTGATCGCCTTGCTGGTGGCACGCCATGCCGACACCATCACCCCAGGCGCTCCGGGCCTGCCGGCCAGCGGACGCCTGGCCTACGAGCTGCTGCCACGGGTCTACCCCGGCTTGCTGGCACTGCTCTACTATCGCGCCGAGGTAATACTGCGTGAGACGGCGATACTCGGCATGCTGGGCATCGCCACGCTGGGCTTCTACATTGAGGAAGGCTTCGATTACCTGATGTTCGACGTGGCGTTTTTCCTGCTGATGGTCACCGCCATGCTCAATATCGGTGTCGATGCGCTTTCGCGCCGGTTAAGGCCCCGCGAGGCACCGCTGGAGGACACCAGCTTGCACTAAGAACCGGCACGCCTGTGGCGTGCCGGTGCCCTATCCCTCTCAGGCAGTGCGCAGTTGCGCGATGATGGCGTCAGCGAAGGAGTCGGTCGAGCCCTTGCCCCCCAGATCCGGGGTGGCCGCTGCAGGGTTTGATTCCAGCACACCACGGATCGCGCCGCGCAGCTGGCTGGCCTTGTCGTGCAGGGTCATGTGGTCGAGCATATCGATGGCCGCCAGTAGTAGCGCACAGGGGTTGGCGAGCCCTTTGCCGGCGATATCGGGAGCCGAGCCGTGTACCGCTTCGAACACCGCCACTTTAGCACCGATGTTGGATCCCGGTGCCAGCCCCAAACCGCCCACAAGGCCGGCACACAGGTCGGAAATAATGTCGCCGAAGAGGTTGGTGGTAACGATTACATCGAACTGATGCGGGTCCATCACCAACTGCATGCAGGCATTGTCCACGATCATTTCCTGGAACTCGATCGTGGGGTACTCCTTGGCCACTTCACGCGCCACATCGAGGAACAGGCCTGAGCTGGACTTGATGATGTTGGCCTTGTGGACAGCGGTGACTTTCTTGCGTCCGCGCTGTTTGGCCAGCTCGAACGCGTAGCGCACGATGCGCTCCGACCCCTTGCGGGTAATACGGATGGTGGCGTTGGCGACTTCGCCATCCTCCGACACGCTCTGGCCTTCGGCCAGATAGGCACCTTCGGTGTTCTCCCGCACCGTCAACACATCGATATCCTCATAGCGGGCACGGGTACCGGGGAAGCTGATCGCCGGGCGCACATTGGCATAGAGGTCGTAATGCAGACGCAACTGTACGTTGATGGAGGAGAAGCCCTTGC
The DNA here is from genome assembly GCA_019114645.1 of Candidatus Halomonas stercoripullorum. Taxonomy (GTDB): domain Bacteria; phylum Pseudomonadota; class Gammaproteobacteria; order Pseudomonadales; family Halomonadaceae; genus Halomonas; species Halomonas stercoripullorum. The sequence goes on along the minus strand of DXFC01000081.1, from coordinate 3,220 downwards.
CGATGGGCGTGGTCAGCGGGCCCTTGAGCGCGATGCGGTGCCGCTCGATCGCATCCAGCGTTTCCTGGGGGATCAAGGTGCCGTGCTTTTCGAGCGCCGACAGCCCGGCATCGAGGAATTCGTACTGAAAGCCGCAATCCAGCGCATCCAGAATACGCAAGGTGGCATCCATGATCTCGGGGCCGATACCATCCCCTTTCAGGACCGCAATCGTTTGACTCATCCTTTACTCCTCCATTGCAAGAACAGCATAAAGCCTTCCGGAGCCAGCGCTTGGATTCCCGCGCCTCAACTGGTGGGGAACACTACCAGAATCCGCCGCTCCGCGCCTGCGACCAAGGTGGCGCGTAGCCCCGTTTTCTCTGTTTTTTCTTCTAGCGCAGCAGCAAGACCGGGACACCGGCACGCCGCAACATGCTGGTGGTGGTGCTACCCACCAGTAGATGACGAATGCGTGAATGCCCGTACGCACCCATCACCAGCAGATCGATATTCATCTCGTCCTTGTAGCCACGCAGGGTGGCTTCCACCTCACCGGCACGAATGGCGCCCACCGCCTCATGGCCGGCCTGCTTCAGAATCTCCAGTGCCCAATCAAGTTGGGCACGGTTATCAGCGGTTTCGGCACCCACGATCACCACGTGAACCGGCAGTCCTGCAAACAGCGGGCTTTGCGCCAGCATCTCCACCCCCTTGCGCGTGGTCTGGCTGCCGTCGAAAGCGAGCATTACCCGCTCGGGCGCCTTGAAGGTCTTCGGAACCATCAGGATTGGCCTTTGCAGGGTGCGTACCGCCCGCTCCAGGTTGGAGCCCAGGTGGCCGCTGTCCTGATGGGCCGTTTCACCGCGCTTGCCAATCACCAGCAGGCGCATTTCGCCTTCCAGCTCGACCAGGGTTTCCACCAGGGTGCCGTTGCGCTGACGAATGGCGGGCTCGGCCACCCCGCTCTCGACAGCCCGCGCCCTGGCTGCCTGCAGCATCAACCGACCCTGTTCCTGGGCTACCTTGGCACGCTGCTCATCGAGCTGGGCGAGCTCTTCCAGCAGATGCTCCCTGGCGCCGAGGCCGATATGACCGGAGAGATCCGGTTCAGCCACCTGGGGTGAATTATCCACCGCATGCAGAAAGGTCAACGGTGCCTGCAGGGCCTGGCTAGCCCAAACAGCGTAATCACATACGCCTAGCGAAAAGCTGGAGCCGTCAACAGCAGCCATTACCTGTTCGGTCATGTGTCCTCCTACTAGCCACCCATCAGTTTGTCGACAGCGGCTGGGTCATTATGCATTGCATAGCGGTCGACAATGGTGGCACTGGCTTCGTTGAGGCCCACCAGCTCCACCTCACTGCCTTCACGGCGAAACTTGATCACCACCCGGTCCAGTGCCTCTACCGCCGTGACATCCCAGAAGTGGGCGCGAGATAGGTCAATGGTGACTTTGGCCACGCTCTCCTTGAAGTCGAAGGCGTTACCGAAGCGCTCGGAAGAGGCAAAAAACACCTGCCCCACCACGCGATAGATACGATGGTCACCTTCGGGGGCATCTTCAGCACCGATATAGAGAATATTGCCCACCTTGTTGGCAAAGTTCAGTGCCGCGATCAGAACGCCAACGAACACACCAAGTGCGAGGTTGTGAGTCAATACCGTCACCGCCACGGTAGCCAGCATGACGATATTGGTGCTCATGGGGTGTTTCTTGAGATCGCGAATCGAGGCCCAGCTGAAGGTGCCGATGGAGACCATGATCATCACCGCCACCAGGGCTGCCATGGGGATCTGCGACACCCAGCCGGAAAAGAACACCACCAGGATCAGCAGCAGTACCCCGGCCACCAGCGTGGAGAGTCGCCCGCGCCCACCCGACTTGATGTTGATCACTGACTGGCCGATCATCGCGCAGCCGGCCATGCCCCCCATCAAACCAGCACCGATATTGGCGATGCCCTGCCCCTTGCACTCGCGGTTCTTGTCGCTTGGCGTGTCTGTCAAGTCATCGACAATGGTGGCTGTCATCATGGACTCCAGCAAACCAACCACCGCCAGCATGATGGCGTAAGGCAGGATGATGCGCAGGGTTTCCAGGGTCAGCGGTACATCGGGCCAGAGGAATACCGGCAGCGTATCGGGAAGCTCGCCCATGTCGCCGACGGTACGGATCTCCATGCCGCTCAGCATATAGACCGCGGTGAGCACCACGATGCACACCAGTGGCGAAGGAATCGTCTTGCCGATTTTCGGCACATAGGGGAAGAGATAGATAATGCCGAGTCCGGCCAAGGTCATGGCGTAGACATGCCAGGTCACCCCGGTGAGTTCGGGCAACTGGGCCATGAAGATCAGGATCGCCAAGGCATTGACGAAGCCGGTAACCACCGAGCGCGATACGAAACGCATCAGTTCGGCGAGCCTGAGGTAACCGGCAGCAATCTGAATCACCCCGGTGAGCAGCGTGGCGGCAAGCAGGTACTCAAGGCCGTGATCGCGTACCAGGGTTACCATCAACAGTGCCATGGCACCCGTGGCTGCCGAGATCATGCCCGGCCTGCCACCGGTGAAAGCGATGATCACGGCAATACAGAACGAAGCATAGAGGCCGACCTTGGGATCGACACCGGCAATGATAGAGAAGGCAATGGCCTCCGGAATCAACGCCAGTGCGACCACCGTGCCGGAGAGCGTATCGCCCTTGATATTGGAGAACCAGTCTTGTCGGGTAGAACGAAACATCGTTTATCCAGTCAGTGAATTTGTCAGCCGACGCTCATAAAGTCCCTTGACCAGCAGCGTACCCAGCACCAAGCTACCGCCAACCAGCGCCACTGGTGCCGGTTGCTCGCCCAGGAGCCACCACACCCATAGGGTGCCGACCACCACTTCAAGCAGCATGAGCAAGCCCACCTCGGCGGCAGGCAGATAGAGCGGGCCGCGCTGAATCAGGGTAAAACCCAGCGGCAAAATGATCAGGCACAACAGCACCAGCCACAGCGCACTCGCAACGGGTGGGAGTGTCAGTCCGCCTCCGGCCAGGTTGAACAGGGCCGCGACCGTTGCCACGATCAATCCCGACAGGGTCAGCATCGGGCTCATGTCGACACCCGGACGGGTGCGACAGAGAGTGAAATTGGCGGCCAGTCCTGTTGCCGCCAGCAGGGCGAAGGCATTGCCGACCCAGGAGCCGACGCCCGCATCATCCAGCACGATCAGTGAAGTTCCCACCAG
>DXFC01000080.1 GCA_019114645.1 Candidatus Halomonas stercoripullorum | reverse complement strand
CATTCGGCGTCACGGCGATCCACTCCAAGACCGCTCGCTCGGGGGTCGATACCTTCAAGCTGAAGGCCCTGCCATCCGGTGCGTAGTCCGTGAAGCTACCGGGAAGCTGCACTGGCAGGCCCTTTTCAGAGTGGAGCACCATCCGTCCTGCCCACTCGGCATCACTCAACCACCGGGGCAGCCGAACGGCTTCCTTGCCATACAGGTGCGTCGTGCTCTCCCCCATGGGCAGATAGTGGGCAAAGCCATGCAGTGCCAGGGCCGTCTGGCCACCAGGCCAAAGCGGTGGAAACCCCGTATCGTCGTTCGCCTGCAGGGCGAATACGGCGCTCTCCCAGGTAAGAGGCTCCCCCGCTTGGCAGTAGGCGCCGTACCCCACGCGCTGCAGCCAGCCACTGCTGGCCAGCTTACGCGCCTGATCCGAGGTGACGCCGTGTGACGCCAGCCAGGCGGTCGTAACCACGGCGCCATACGGGATCTTGTGCAGCAGCTGGTTTATTTTCACGTAAAGAAGCGGCCTTAAATTCCGTCTTTAGAGTGAAGGATAAACCACAATGGTTTATCTTCAAGCACAAAACCGCCATTCAATGCCGTTTTTAGCTTAGAATTTAAACCGAAAGCTGAGTCTCCGGCCCTGTTTGAGCCCAAATTCAGCGGGAGGTAGCTTGAGGGACGAAGCCAGGCAGAGAAGGCCGCTGCAGGGGACAAAGCGGCCACACATCACGTCAATCCTGATAGTGCGTGTACTTTTTCGCACTTCCCTTCACCTGGTCGGCGGGATATTTCTCCGCATTCTTTTCCATCTTCGCCCGGCATGCCGCTTCGATATCCACATCCAGCTTGCCCGCCAGCCGGATCAGATAGAGCTGAACATCGGCAATTTCATCACGCACGGCGGCCAGTTGCTGCTCATCCAGCTCCCTGGACTGCGCCTCGGTCAGCCACTGAAAGCACTCCTGCAGCTCGGCTGCCTCCACCGTCAGCGCCATGGCCAGGTTCTTGGGCGAGTGGAACTGGTCCCAGTCGCGCTCGGTGGCGAACTGGTCCATGGCGTCGCGAAGCTTCTTGAACGGGTCTGACATCTAGGGCTCACCTGGTTCTGCGGTATCGGATAGCGGTGAGCATGTCTGCTCTGCCGCTCGCTAACTAGCCTACATCGGTATAGGCGGCTATCCGGCCGCCTGCTTGCTCACAGCACGGAGAGGAATTCGCCGATGACCTTCAGATCCTCAAGCTCGTCCTCGAGCACGATGTCCCTGTAGCCGAAGGCGTTGGTCTGGGGCTTGAGCACGATGCGCTGGTTCACGAACTCGCCGTATTCCTCGATCTTCTCGCTCTGATACAGCTTGATCGTGAAGCTGCCGCCATGGTCCGGGTCCTCGATGGCGCGATGCTGCACCACGACGACCTTGCCTTGCCGTGTACCGCCAGGGTTGGCTCGGAACAGACACCAGGCGCCGTTGGGGATGCGCCGGTTCATCGACTCCCCCACCACTCGGCTGACGAACAGGTCGGGGCTTATACGCACATGATCCGGTAGCTCGACCCAGTGCTCAGCTTCAGCGATCTGCATGTCACTGAACTCGCCGGCGGCAATGCTCAGGTCGTACACGGGCACATGGCGTTCGAACGGCGCGGCCTGGTCACGCATCACGATGGGAAGGTGCAAGCCATCCAGCGTCTCAGCCTCTTCAGCCAGTTCGGTATGCGCGGTGGCTGCCTGCGAACGAGCGAAGGCCGCGAAGTACTCTCGGGTCTCAGAGTCCGTGGCATAGATGTAACAGCCCTTCTGGCCCCGCGTCATCAGCGTGCGATAAGTGTTCTTGATGATCTGATCCGCCTGGCTACGGGCATGCTCGGGCTGCTCCTTGAGCATGTTCTTGTAGCCATGCACCGAGCGGTCCTGCCCTGCCCGCTTGGCCGCGTCTGTCACCACGCGGCCGTCCCGAATCACGAAGTCGTCCCCGATGATGACGCCGACGTAGTCGAACTCGAGCCCTTGGCAAGTGTGGATACAGCCGACCTGCTCTGCTGATCCATCGGCGATAGCCCACAGCATGCCGTCGTCATCTAGGTTCCACTGGGCCGCGAAGTCATGTTCGGGAAACACGATGTCCATGGCCTGCTTGTCCTTCTTGCTCGCCCAGGGCCAGCAGTAGCCCGCCACCATGCGTGCCTTGTTGGCCTTGCGGTTCTTATCGAGAATCGCCCGGCGCATGGCACTCGGGTCATCGAACACCTGGAAGTCGTAGTCGATGTCCTCCAGGTCGGTGTTGGCCGTGGTGCGAATCTGAAGGGCGTGATCGAGCCAGGCTAGATAGCCGTCTGAGCCGTTGCAGCGAAACTGCGATGCCAGCTCGAGCACGTGGACATCGGCGCCGCACTCGGCCGCACGCCGCCGGATCTCCTCGACCGTGCCGACGTCTTTCAGCGTCACGCGCTGCGCCTCATCGATGAAGAAGATCGAGAAGCGTGACGCGGTGATCACCTCCTTGATCTGGCTCTCGCCCAGGTTCTGATACATGCCCGACTTCTCATTCAGGCGGTGTGCCTCATCGACGATCAGCGCATGGAAGGTATCTGGCTCGGCGTTGACGTAGCTGCCCGAGCCCTTGAACAGGTTGTCGATGTGGGTCTTCTTGCGCGTGCCGGTCAGCTTCTTCTTGAAGACCTCACGAGGGGCCGAGTTGCGCGAGACGTACTGCGTCATCATCTCGCGCTTCGTCAGCTCCACCAGCAGGTTGATGGCCACCACCGACTTGCCGGTACCTGGCCCGCCCTTGACGATCAGGCACTGCTTGCTCCCGCTGGCCGCGCGATGCGCAAGATCGATGGCGGTTTCATAGACCAGCTTCTGGTCGTCGATCATCAGGAACTCGGCGTTGCCTTGCATCATCGAGGCCAGGGCATCCGCCAGGTTCTTGCTCGGCTTGATCACACCGTGCTCGATGCGATACATGATGTTGTTGCTGTCGCCGTACTTTATGTGCTGGCTCAGAAACGCCGACAGTTTCAAGGCATCCTGCGAGATGAAGACCGGCGCACGGCGCGTGTGGTGCTCGTAGAAGGGATCATTGATGGCGTCCCCCTGCTTCATATTGTGCAGATAGGCACAGGGAACCAGGAGGATCGACTCGGAGCGTACCGTCTCGTTGTAGTCCTCAATTAGCGCGCCATAGGACCATGCCTGATACGACGGATGGTTGGTCTCGCGTACGCCACCGCCCAGCTGGGTACGCACGATGGCATCCTTCTTCGTCACCTCGACGGACTGCCACTGTTTCAGTTCCACGATGACCGCCGCATCTTCCCGCTGGTGGTTCTTGCCGGTCAGGATGAAGTCCACGCGGCGATTGGTCAGCGGAATGTTGTACTCGATGGCCACTCCCGCCGATGCGGGAATGCCCTCGTCGAGCAGAACGCTCATCATGAAGCGAAGCGAGTTGTCCCACGACGTCACCTCACTGCGGGGCGAGTTGCGGTTCAGCCTGCGTGCCACCTCATTCTCGATGGCGTCGGTGATGACGTTGGCTCGCACATCATCGATAAACTGCTGTTTGGTGGCGTTATAGACCAGCATTCCCCGCGAACATCCTTTTAATAAGTATAAAAAACATATAAGATTCTAATATATGCATATTGTGTAATTACGCAAGAACTACTGCTATAACACCACTTTGAACTCATATGCCAGCCACAGCGTGCTTGAGGCGCCACCCTTGCATGGGGAGCCTCACTTTTTTTATTTCATACTTTTCATGCTAGCGACGGCTCATGAGTCCTCCTGGCTACCTTCAGTATAAGGCTTGGAGGTGTCTACGATTCACTTGCACTATCAATATCTGTTTAAGGCAAGGCTGAGTGTCGCCCTTCCTCATGACGAGTGCTCCTTAATCATCTGCTTGATCCGGTCGGAACAGGCCTTTGGCGTCGATTTCTCCAGCGGGCGCGGCGGAGTGAACCGGGGAAGTGCCGGTTGAGGGGACCTCGAAGCCGACGATGTTGATGCGGCCATCCACCGGATCGCGCTTCTCCTCATCGAGCCAGCAATTTTTTACTGTCAGGGAGATGCAGGCTCTGGCCTCATACGATAGCTTTCGCTATCATACGGCGGCGCAATGCAGGGCCTATAGCTCAGTTGGTTAGAGCAGGGGACTCATAATCCCTTGGTCGCTGGTTCGAGTCCAGCTGGGCCCACCATACTCCCCTCCCCTTTTTCCTTTCTTTTATTCCAGCCAATCGGTTTGTAAACCAGCCGCTACCGCCGCTGCATCAGGTGGTGGGCGATCATCGCCTTCACTGGTGCGGTGCGCTGGGCAATTTGCAGGCCCGCGTGGCGCAGGAGTTGCGCCGGTAGCCGGTCATCGGTGTAGAGCGAGACAATGGCTTGCGAGGCCAGGTAGAACGGCCGGGTCGCCATGCGGTGTTCA
>DXFC01000009.1 GCA_019114645.1 Candidatus Halomonas stercoripullorum | reverse complement strand
TGGTGGCCTGGCACGGCCTGTTCAACACGCGCAACCCGCTGCGCTATGCCCGCCGCATCCTGATCATCGGGCTGGCCGCCCAGCTGCCCTACATGTTGATGCCGCGCGCCTCTGACGCCTTCCTGCTGAATGTTTGCTTTACCCTCGCCCTGGGCCTGGCCGGGGGCGCCTGGTGGCGCACCAGCCTGGCACGCTACCGCAACGGCAGCCTTGGCAGCTTGCAGCTTGGCGCGACAGCAGTGGGCACACTCATGCTCTGGTATTTGCTGGGCCCATGGGTCGAGTATGGGCACCTTGGATTGCTGCTGATACCGACTCTCATGCTCGGTATGCATCATCTACACGGTAGTGGCGAAAGCTTGCCGGAACGGCTGCGAGCTGCAGCCTACGCGCTCCCGGTATTGATCGTCGCCGGCATGATGAACAGCAGCGACATGGCCAAATCGTTTACTGTTGCCACCTGTTTCGTGGTGCTGTGGTTGGCCGCAGGTGCCCACCGTTTGACTCCACTGGTACCCACTGCCATGCCGCGTCAGCTCTGGCTGGCCTGGTACCCGGGCCACTTCGCCCTGATCGCCTTGTGGCTATGGCTCAGCGGTGGGCTGGTCTGACTTGCTCAGCAAGCTTTCGAACGCCTCGGCAGGCATTGGGCGGGAATAGTAAAACCCCTGAAACACCTGACAGTCACGAGCCAGCAAATAAGCCTGCTGGGCTTCGTTCTCCACGCCTTCAGCCACCACCGCGATACCGAGGTGCCGGGCCATCGCCAGAATCGTCTCGACAATGGCAGCATCACTGCCTTCGGTATCGATATGCTTGACGAAACTGCGGTCTATCTTGAGTTCGTCCAGTGGCAACGACTTGAGATAGGCCAGCGAAGAAAATCCGGTACCGAAGTCATCGAGTGCAAAGCGCACACCAATCCGCTTCAACGCCTCCATGCGCTCGGAGGCCTCTTCCAGACCGGCGATCATGACGCTTTCCGTCAACTCCACCACCAGCCGTGAGGGGTCTACACCATGGCTGCCAACCGCCCAGGTGACCGCCTCAACGAAACCGGGCTGGGCGAAGTGCCGCACGCTGATATTGATCGAGAGGCGTGGCAAGGTAGCCGTTGGCACCCGCGCCAGCATTGCACAGCAATATTCCAGCAGCCATGTTTCCAGCTCGACGATCAGGTCGCTCTCCTCGGCGATGGGAATGAATACCTCGGGTGAAATCCAGCCATGCTGTGGATGCTGCCAGCGCATCAATGCCTCCGCCCCAACGAGGTTATTCCGCGCATCGTACTGGGGCTGAAAATCAATGCTCATCTGGCCCTCCGTCAAGGCGCGACGTAACGCCTGCTCGGTTTCCAGGCGCCGATTCAATTGCGCCTGCATGGCCGGCTCGTAACCACAGACCTGGGCTCTTCCCCTTAGTTTGGCCTGATACATGGCGGTATCAGCATGGCGCAGCACGTCGCCTACATCTTCATCGGCCAACGGAAAAAGCGTGTAACCGATACTTGGCGTCACGCTGAGATGCTGCCCCCCCAGATCATAGGTTTGGCGCAGACTGTCCAGTAATAGCTCGGCCCGCCGCTCGGCTCGTTGAGCCCCGACCTCCAGATTATCACTGAGCACCGGCCGCAATATCACAAACTCATCACCACTCAAGCGTGCCGCCATGCCCTGGTCATCAATACTCGCCAACAGTCGCTTGCTGACCTGGCGCAACAACTCATCCCCCACGCTGTGACCCAGGGTATCGTTAATGATCTTGAAGCGATCCAGATCGAGAAACATCACCAGCCCCAGGCAACCATCGTCACGGCGGTCACGAATGGTAGATGCCAGCGCTTCAATCAACATCCGCCGATTGGGCAGCTCGGTAAGAGAGTCAAAATAGGCCTGGCGATGAATGGTCTCTTCCGCCCGCTTACGCTCGGTAAAGTCCTCAAGCACCACCACCCCGCCGTCCCGCTCACCTGATTCGTTATGCAAGGCGCTGAAAAAGGCGCGCAGCGGCGTGCGCTTGCCACTTTTCACCGAGCGGTAGGTCCCTTCGAAGTAACCGGTGCCGCTCTTCAGGGCATTGTGTATCGCTTCGATCACACGTGGGTCATTCAGCTCGTTGAAGAGGTCCATTCCCAGCAGTTGCTGCTTGCGAAGCCCCAGAATCGACAAGCCCACTGCGTTGCAATCAACGACTCGTCCGCCACAATCGAAGTGGAGTACACCCAGCGGAGTATGACGGAAGATGGCACGGTAACGTGCCTCGCTGATACGTAGCTGGCTTTCACTAGAGGACACCACGAGACGCAACGAAATATTGTCATGAACGAACTGATTCAGACGCCGCCCCGATACCATCACCAATCCAAGGAACAAGGCCACTAGCGCGGCAAGCAACAGCATCAAGCCGCTCCCTTGCAGTAGCAATAGAATCAGTAGCGGAGACAGAATCGGCACCACAAACAACGGTGCCATCCAGCCGATAGCAGAAAGTGTCGTGACTCCTCCGGCAGAGACCCCCGCCAGGACAACCACCAGCACCGCCAGTTGTCCGAAATGCTCGGTCACAAACATCAATACCCCGGCTGCCCCCCATACCAGGCCGGACAGCGCGGTTCCCACAGCAAAACGGAGCAGCCAGCGTCGCCGATAGCGGCACGCCTCCGGCTGGCGGTGGTAATAGCGAGCCAGGGCCAACCGGCCCCCGGAGATGGCTGTAAGCACCAGCAACCAAACCAGCAGATACCCCTGCGGGACGATCGGCCACATGGCAGCGACCAGCAAGCAGGCCGCCAGCAAGCTGGAGACGACCGGCTGCCACAAGCGCTCATAGAGCAAGCGCACTTGCTCCCCCGCCAGCTGCCGCTGCTGCGTGACATTTAGTGCCACCTCTCTCCTGTCCGGCGATTTCCACAGCGGCAAAGGCACAAGCAACCCCTCTTTACGAAACCTGGCGTCCCCCTATCTTTACCCGAGAGCCACCACTTTGCTAATTTCCCCCTTCAAAGCTGAAGCGCGGTAGCGGGGCATCGGGCAGCAGGGCGGCGCAGGTACGCACCTTGTCGAGCAGTTCGTCGTGGGTCGGTGCCAGCAGATTGATATGGGCCAGCTTGCGCCCGGGGCGGGCACTCTTGTCGTAGCGGTGTGGATGGGCATCGACAATGCCAAGCAGGGCTGTCGGGTCGCCCTCCTTGCCGATCACGTTGACCATGCAGGTCGGCATGCGCGCCGAAGTGTCGCCCAGCGGCAAGCCCTGGATGGCGCGCAGGTGATTCTCGAACTGGCTGGTTACCGCACCGTCCATGGTCCAGTGCCCGGAGTTATGCACCCTGGGCGCCATCTCGTTGGCCAGCAAGCTGCCATCGCGGGTCTGGAACAGCTCCAGAGCCAGTACGCCCACATAGTCGAGTTCATCGAGCAAGGCGCGAATATAACGCTCGGCATTTTGCTGAACCCTCTCGTCCAGATCCGGCATGGGAGCTATGGAGTAGCGCAGGATGCCATCCACATGCTGATTCTCGGCCATGGGATAAAACACCACCTCGCCATCACGGCCGCGCACGGCAATAATCGACACCTCACGCACAAAATCGACGAACGCCTCGACAATCAACTGCGGATGGCCGATATCGCGCCAGGCCTCCATCGCCCCGGCCGGATCGCGCAGCACTGCCTGCCCCTTGCCGTCGTAGCCTTCGGTCACCGACTTGGCGACTACCGGGCAACCCAGCTCACGGGCTGCCGTCTCCAGTGCCGCGGCACTCTCCACGATGCGATAGGCAGGGGTGGGAATCTCCAGCCGGTCGAACAGCGCCTTCTCCTCGGTGCGGTTCTGACAAATACGAATCGCTTCGCTTGAAGGATAGACCGGCTTGACCTCTTCGATGGCCTGCACCAATGAAACGGGCAGGTGCTCGAACTCATAAGTCACCAGATCCACCTTGGCCAGAAAATCATCAAGATGTCGACGATCCGTATCCACCATTACCTCGCCGATACCCGCACTGGGATGCCCCGTGGTATCAAGGAAGGTGAACCGATTGGCCAGGGGATAGCCGGCCAAAGCCAGCATGCGGCCGAGTTGTCCGGCACCGAGTACACCGATGTTCATGGCTCGCTCCTTTATACGCCGTCGGGACGAGGATCAGGGTTGTCGAGCACGGTTTGCGTTTGCTCGCTCCGGAAGGCTTCAACGGCAGCAAGCACTTTGGCATCCTGCAGGCCAACGATCTGTGCCGCCAACAGGCCCGCATTGGTGGCCCCGGCCTTGCCGATGGCCAGCGTACCCACGGCAATACCGCCGGGCATCTGCACGATGGAGAGCAGCGAGTCGAGCCCCTTGAGCGCCTTGGACTCCACCGGCACACCCAGTACGGGCAGCGCCGTCTGTGAGGCTACCATGCCGGGCAGATGGGCCGCACCGCCAGCACCGGCAACGATGACCTGCAAGCCCCGCTCGGCAGCGGTTTTAGCATAACCGAACAACAGGTCCGGGGTCCGGTGCGCCGAAACCACACGGGTTTCGTACGCCACGCCAAGGCGTTCGAGCATCGCCACGGCGTGCTCCATGACCGGCCAGTCGGACTTCGACCCCATGATCACGCCTACGCGTGGCGTCTCGTTGGATTGCATGTAAGGCTCCCGGGTGTGGTACGTGCAAGCACGTGAAGCAGCTACGTATATAGGAAGGGCAGATATTCTAACGGCGCCCGCAGGCGCCGTCATCTTGTCCACTTGTGCAGTTAGCTGCTTGCATGAATAAACGGCCACTACCCTCAGGCTGTTCCGACTCCGGCAGCACTGTTCTCGCGCCGGCCGGCCACCCAGTTGCCGCCCAACAGTAGCAGGATAGCAACGAAGCCAACCACTTCGGTCATGAAACTGGGGTAGAAAATACCAATCATTGACGCTGCCAGCAGCACCCGGGGTATCAGCGTAATACGGGCGAACAGGTAGCCCTCTATGCTGGCCACGAAGGCCATCAAGGCGACTATCGCTATCGTTCCGCTCCAGATCACCTGGGCCATCGGTCCCCCCATGATAATCTCGGGGTTAAAGACCATGAACATCGGAATCAGGTAGAGCCCCTTGGCAAACTTCCAGGCCTGGAAACTGGTGGCCATTGGCTTGCCACCCGCCACTGCCGCGCCGGCAAAAGCAGCCAGGGCAAAGGGTGGCGTCACGTTGGAGTCCTGTGAGTACCAGAATACCACCAGATGCGCGATCAGCAGTGGTACG
>DXFC01000079.1 GCA_019114645.1 Candidatus Halomonas stercoripullorum | reverse complement strand
GGCGGCTTTGGCTGGCGGCGCCATTTCTGTAACTTCCATGTCGCACGCAATTATGACAGCCATACACCAGCCAGTGATCTGCAAGCCTGGCTGGCAGCGAGCGGCGCTCCACAGGGCGAGAGCCTGGCCATGATGACGGCGGTGCCGCTGGAACATCTGGCTCTGGAAACGCAAGGTGCCGCACTGGTTGCGGTTACCGCCGGGGTGGGAAATGCCGTGGATATCACCGCGCCCCTGACGGGGGACTCACGGCCAGTGGGCACCATCAATACGCTGGTGTTTCTTGATGCCCACCTGACCGAGAGCGCCATGGTCAACGCCTGCCTCTCGGCCAGTGAAGCCAAGGTGCGGGCTCTGCAGTCGCTGGGTGTGCTCGACCCCCATAGCGGCACACCGGCCAGTGGCACCTCCACCGACTGCCTGGCTGTTGCTGCCACCCAGCGTGGGGAACCGACGCCTTATGCCGGCTCCGGTACCCGTTTGGGGCGTGAGCTGGGCCAGGCCGTTTATCGAGCAACGCGTGCAGCGCTGCAAGCCAGCGAGACTAACCATGGCTGAGCCGTTGTCGTTGACATTGCTCGGCCTGATTCTGGCGGCGGTGGGGCTTGATCTCATCATGGGCGATCCGCGTGGCTGGCCCCATCCGGTGATCATGATCGGAGGCTTGATTGCCACATTAGAGCAGCGCTGGAACCGTGGCACACCGCAAGCCCGGCGGGTCAAGGGCTTGTGGCTGACGGCTTGTGTGGTGTCGCTTGTCTATGCCACGACCTGGAGCCTGCTGAGCGTGCTCGCCTGGCTGCACCCATGGCTGGGCCGCCTGGGTGAGGTGTTGCTGCTGGCCAGCGCCTTGGCCATCAAGGGGCTGCGCGATGCCGCCATGGCAGTGGCCGCACCGCTGGCGCGGGGCGATCTCGCTGGGGCACGCGGGGCGGTTGCCATGATCGTGGGGCGGGATACCCAGACACTGGATGAAGCCGGCATCACCCGGGCCACGGTAGAAACCGTAGCTGAAAATACGGTGGATGGCATCACGGCACCGCTGTTCTGGGCACTGATCGGTGGTGCGCCTTTGGCGCTGGCCTATAAGGCAGTGAACACCCTCGACTCCATGGTGGGGTATCGCAACGAGCGCTATACCGACTTCGGTTACGCCTCGGCCAGGCTCGATGATCTGGCCAACTGGCTGCCGGCCCGGCTCACCGCGCTGTGCATGTGGCTGGCGGCCCTGGTACTGCCCGGGGCGCGTACACGAGAAGTGCTTAAGAAGGGGGCGCTGGCGGGCACCTGGCGTGATGCCCCGCGCCACCTGAGCCCCAACTCCGGCTGGCCCGAAGCGATGATGGCCCACCTGCTCGGCGTGCAGCTGGGGGGCATCAATCATTATCATGGTGGGCGGATATCCGAGCGGGCCACCATGGGCAAGCCCCACAAGCCGTTACAGGTCGCGCATATCGCCGCGAGTGTACGTTATATGCACGGCGCCTGGCTGGTTTTCCTGCTGTTGATGGTGTGCCTGGCCTGGATAGGGAGTGGCCTGTGAGTACACGGCAAATACCGCATGAACAAGGAGCGATGATGGGCAACAACTGGCCCAGCCATGGCGGCCGCCCTGAGCAGATACTGCCGCACTTGGGCTTGGCCGCGCACAGTGAAGTGATCGACTTTAGCGCCAACCTCAACCCTTTGGGAGCACCTGAATGGCTGCCGCAGCGGCTGATCGAGAGCCTCGCCGGGCTGGAAGCCTATCCGGACCCGGATTACAGCGCTGCCTGTCGCGCCATCGCACAGCATGAAGGGCTGCTACCTGCGCAGGTACGCCTGACCAACGGCGGGGCCGAGGCGATCTTCCTGGCCGCGGCACTACTGGCCGAGCGTGGCGCGAGCCGCGCCACTATTGTCGAGCCGACCTTCTGCGAATACGCCCGCGCCTGTCATCACTACGCAATGGCTGTGGAGGCGCTGCCCTTGAAGCAGGAGGCGCCGGAACATGAGGGCTTTGTGCTCAATGAAGCACTTGCCCTTGCCGCCATGCGCGCTACCGATGCCGTGTTTCTGTGCCGGCCCAATAATCCCACCGGCACCCTGGTCGAGCGTGAGCTGATCGAGCGCATGCTGAGAGAGGGGCAGCGCCACGGCAGCCTGCTGGTGGTGGATGAGGCCTTTGTTGACTTTGTAGCGCCGGATGAGCGGCTCACACCGCTGCTGGCCCGCTACGACAACCTCTTGTTGCTGCGCTCCATGACCAAGCTTTACACCATTCCCGGCTTACGGCTTGGCTATCTGCTGGGGGCGGAGGCGGTAGTGCAGCGTATCGCCGCGTTGCAGCTGCCATGGAGCGTCAATGCGCTGGCGGCAGCGCTGGTGGAGCCGCTATTGGCGGATACGGATTATCACGCCCGCACCCTGGCCTGGCTCGATATCGAACGCCCCTGGCTTGAGCATGAGCTGCGTAGCCTGGGGCTGCGAGTGGTGCCCTCTTGTGCCAACTTTCTGCTGCTGCAGGACAGCGGCTCACGGCCCATGTCGGCGCTGCTGGAACATCTGGCACGCGGCGGTATCCTGGCGCGCCATACCCACAATTTCACCGGCCTGGATGGTGCCTGGTTACGCATCGCGGTACGTACGCGCCACGACAATACGCGGCTGGTGAAAGCCGTTGCCGACTGGAGGGCAACATGATCGCTTTCATCAGTGGCGGGGCGCGCTCCGGCAAAAGCACGTATGCCGAAATGCTGGCGCGGCGCTGGCAGGGCGAGCGGGGTGGCAAGCGTTACTACCTGGCTACCGCCACCAATGGCGCTAAAAATGGCGAGCAAAATGAAGAGCGAGACAGCGAGATGCAAGCACGCATCGCGCGCCATCGGCAGGAGCGTGGCGCGGGCTGGATCACCCTGGAGGAGCCGATTGACCTGCTTGCCGCCCTTGGCCGGGTGGAGCGGGGCGGCATGTTACTGCTCGATTGCCTGACGCTATGGGCCAGCCAGTGGCTCTATTCCAGCTCGCCCTCTACTAGCTCACGGAACGAGAGCCAGGGCTTGGCCATGGTCGAGCAACTGCTGAGCCAGGCACGACAACACAATATTGCCCTGGTGATTGTTTCCAACGACCTCAACGAGGGCATGCCCCCCGAGAATGACGAAGTGTGGCGCTACCTCGCTTTCCTGCAGCGGGTTCACTGCCTGGTGGCGCATGAAGCCGACGAGGTGGTGCAGGTCGTGGCCGGTTTGCCCCAGGTGTGGAAAACACGGGGAGGCACACCATGAAGAACGCCGCTTATGGCCTGGTGCTGGCGCTACAGTTCCTGACCCGGATTCCGCTACCCATTGCCTGCCCCTGGAATGCCGACACCTGCCGTTGGGCGCTGCGTTGCTACCCCTTGGTAGGGCTGCTGTTGGGGGCCCTGATAGCGGTTATGGCGACGCTGCTGGATGGCCTGCTACCCACGCCGTTGCTGGCGCTCACTCTGCTATCGCTATGGGTAGCCCTTTCCGGCGGCCTGCATCTGGACGGGGTCATGGACGTGGCCGATGCCCTGGGCAGCAATACCCCCCTGGAAAAGCGCTGGGCGATCATGCAAGACAGCCAGGTGGGCAGCTTCGCCATTCTGGCTCTGGTGTTTCTGCTGGCCTGGAAGGGGGTGTTGATCTGGGCGTTACTGGAAGCAGGAGTAACGCCATGGTTGCTGGTGATCATTCCGGCGCTGGCACGTTTTGGCAGCTTGTTGCTGTTGCGTTTGGCGCCACTGGCGCGGCAAGAGGGGCTGGCCTGGAGCTGGCGCCTACACCTGACGCGACCTGACTTGGTGCTCGCCCTGCTGCCACTGGTCCCGCTCTTCGGTGTTGTGCCAGGCGCTACCGTGCTGCTCGGTGCCTTGCTGCTCTTTTTGCTGTTGTATGGCCTGGCGATGGTACGGGCTTTTACCGGCATTAATGGCGATATCGTTGGCGCCGCTATCGAAGGAGGAGAGTTATGGCTGCTGCTGGCTGCCTGGAGCTGGTGGTCGTTCGTCACGGCTTGACCCAGTGGAATATCCAACGACGCTACCAAGGCCAGCGCGATATCCCGCTGCAGCTGCCGGAAGCGGCTGCGGGGTTGATGCGGCTGCGCGAGGTGTTGGGCAGCTATCGTTTCGATACGTTGTATTGCAGTGACCTGGTTCGCTGTCGCCAAACGCTGGCCCACCTTGTCGAGGGACGGGAGGAAGCGAAAACAGTGAGTTTCGATTCGCGCCTGCGCGAGCTCGATTTCGGTGACTACGAAGGGCGCACCTACGCCGAACTGGCGGAGCTGCCCGCGTATCGTGCCTGGATCGACAGCGCGGGGGAACAGGCGCCACCCGGCGGTGAATCTGCGGCCGAACTGCGCCAGCGACTTAGCGCTTGGTTTGCAGAAGTGCTGGATGGGCTGCCGAGGGTACGCGCGCAGCAAAATCCACACCGGGTACTGGTGGTAACCCACGGTGGGGTGATTCGTGAGCTGCGCCGCCGTTTTGAAGGCATCGGCTTCTGGGAAGGGGGTGTCGGCCAGGCCGAGGGGCGGCGCTTTACTTTTACTCTTGATGAGCGGGAGCAGTGGCAATGCAGCTCTTCATTGGCGGTGCCTGGTCCGGCAAGCGGCGCGCCGTAACAGAGCGGTTTGCGTCTCCCCACTGGCACTCCGCCTATCAGGGGCACGCACTGGCAGAGTGGCCCGTGGCGGCAGCATCGGCTCGCTGTCTGGTGCTGGAAGGGTGGGAGCGCTGGATTGCCGCCCGGCTCGCTGGCGAAGCGGACGACGACAAGCTGCGGCAAGCGCTGTCCCGGGAGCTGGACACCCTGAACGCCTGGGAGGCCGGGCAGGGCAGAGAGGTGGTACTGATCATGCTCGAAATGGGTCGCGGTATTGTGCCGCTCTCACCGGAAAAACGCCGCCTGCGTGATCTCAACGGTTGGCTTGCCCAGGATGCCGCCGCCCGCTGCGAGCGGGTATGGTACGTGCGCCACGGTCTTTATCGGAGCCTTAAATCTCCCCGCGAATGACTGCCTCTGTTGATCTTTACGAGACGCGCTGCTAGCTTACGGCCACTCTCAGGTATCGGTGGAAGTGATTCCACGCGATAAACGGGAAGTCGGTGCGCGGTGGTCTTTCCAACAACCGCCAACCCGACGCTGCCCCCGCAACGGTGATCGAGTGTGGGTCCATCATGACGCCACTGTGCTTCGGCATGGGAAGGCGATGGTCCTGAAGCGCAGGCCTGAATTC
>DXFC01000078.1 GCA_019114645.1 Candidatus Halomonas stercoripullorum | reverse complement strand
TGCGCTGGCGCTCCAGCTCCTCGCCCATTGCCAACAGGGCACGGTTCTTCTCCGCGGCTGATGCGCGGCGCATCCGGGTAGCGGCAGCGCGAGCCGCCTGCCCAAGGTGGTTCATATAAGTGGTGACATCGGCAATATCACCGGCTGCTGGCGAGACGTAAGCGGTCATGCGGGTAAAGCTCTCCTGACAAGGCGCCACACGGCACCACTTAGGGGTAGATAGATAGTAAGATACCATGCACCGCAAATACAAAGTGGAGCCCCTGCTTGAGCGTGCCTGACCTCCTGCAACAGCTCGCCCCTTCGCCTGGCATGCTGGTGCTGCTCATCGGTGCCATTGCCTTGCTTGAGTCGCTCGCCCTGATCGGCTTATTGCTGCCCGGCGTCGTACTGATCACTGCCGTGGCGTCCCTGGCGGGACACCAGGACGTGGGCGTTGTCGTGCTGCTGCTGGCCGCTTTTGTCGGTGCCGTCATCGGTGATGGCCTGAGCTTTGTTCTGGGCTATACCCAGCGTGAGCGTGTCGGCCGAATATGGCCGCTCTCACGCCATCCGGACTGGCTGGCCAGAGGCACAGGCTTCTTTCGCCGCTACGGCAGCCTGTCGGTTTTTCTGGGACGCTTCGTCGGCCCTGTACGCCCGATCATTCCGCTGGTAGCCGGCATGCTACAGATGAAACCCGGCGCCTTTCTGTGGGCCAACCTTGTTTCCGCAGCACTCTGGGCTCCCACCTACGTTCTACCCGGCTATCTGCTCGGCCAGACCTGGCAGCAGTTGCTGGATATTCCCCCAGGGCTCGAAGCGCTGCTGGTCACCATGGGCATTGTACTGGTGGTATTGATCGTGGCTTTCTCGTGGTTACGCTATCAGGTCAGCCGCTCGGGGAATGTGTATCGCCTTATCGCCAGCATTGCACGCCAGCACCCCATGTTGCGGCGCGCCTGGCTGAAACGGAGCGAGCAGGGTAGCGAAGTCCCCCTGGCCAGTTGGCTACTCCTTATCTTTTCCCTTGGCGGACTATCCGGTCTGACCATCGCCGTGATTGGCCAAGAGGGTCCTTTTACACTTGATCTCGAAGTGAATGCCTTCTTTGCCAGCCTGACATTATCGGCTCCCACCCAGACAGTAGCGGACATTCTCGCCCGGGCGGGGGATCTTTATGGGATTTTCGCGCTGACCCTGCCTTGGGGGATCTGGCTCCTGCTGCGGCGCCACACGGTGGCGCTGGCGCATATTGCCGCCGGCCTCGGTGGTATCGCGCTGCTCAACACCCTGGGCAAGGCACTGATTGGTCGCCCGCGACCGGAGACGCCTGAGTACCTCATGGGCTCACTGGCCTACCCTAGCAGCCACGCCTCTGCCGCTGTGGTGCTGTATGGACTGGCGGCTGCCTTCGTGGCCGAGGAGCTGCCCCGTCGATGGCGCTTCTGGGCCTACTGGCTGGCCATTGCGTTAACCCTGCCCATGGCGCTGTCACGCCTGGTAATTGGCGTTCACTGGCTGACCGACTTGCTGGGCGGTGGTTTACTCGGGCTGCTGGTCTGTGCCCTGGTGCGCCTGGCCTGGCAGCGTCAGCCACGTCTTTCGCTGACGCCCTGCCCGTGGCAGGCCCTGGTGGTTGCCTCGCTGCTGCTGCTCGCGGCACGGGTTGCCTGGCTACCACTGGTTTAGGCAATCATTGAATTAAGTACTACTGAATCAATCAGCCTAATGCCAACCAAAGCCCCACCCCTGCCATCAACGTACCGGCAATGCGGTTAAGCAGCCTCACATTGCCGCTTTCGCCCAGCAGACGGCGCAAACCACGCCCACCGGCGGCATAGATCAGCAAGCTGAGAAACTCAATGACCAGAATAATGCCGATCAACAGACTGAGCTGCCCCGCCAATGGCCGCGACGCATCCAGAAAGGGGGGCAACAGCGCAACGAAAAAGGCCCAGCCTTTAGGATTGGCGACCGCAGTCACGAATCCCTGCAGTGCCAGCTGACCACGCGAGACCGGTTTCAATTCGAAATTTTCCAGCGGTATCGCCATGCGCCCGCGCGAGCGCCACATCATCACGCCAAGATAAAAGAGGTACGCACCCCCCACCCACTTGAAAATGGCAAACAGCTGGGGCTGGCGCAACATCAGTGTTGCCACGCCGGCCCCTGAAGCCACAGCTACCAACCCCACGCCCATGAGCTCGCCAGCCATCATCCACAAGGTACGCTTTACGCCCTGGGTCATGCCCAGCACCATGGAAAGCGTCATGCACATGCCGGGAGTCAAGGAGACAAACAGAAAGGTGGGGATAAAGATCGACAGCAGTGAGAGCTGGATCATGAGCGTGCCTGCTGGCTCTCCCTGTCCTCTCCCCACCGCGGCATCAGCCGATGCTCTATATCCAGCTGATTGAGAATGCGCGCCACAATAAAATCGACGAGATCCTCCACCGTTGCCGGCCGGTGGTAGAACCCTGGCGCCGCCGGCAAAATCACTACTCCCAAGCGCGTTAACGTCAGCATGTGCT
>DXFC01000077.1 GCA_019114645.1 Candidatus Halomonas stercoripullorum | reverse complement strand
TCCTGGCCCGACGAACAGGAACCGCATATGAGGCAGCCACATCTGGGCGAGAGGGCCATGAAACTCGAAGCCCAATAGCTATCCAGAAGATGTGGAAGTAGATGCGGCGGGTAGATGGGAGGAAGGTCGCGCGTCTTACCCTGGGAGGCCTGTTCGCCTGCCACTGGCTACCGAGACCGTGAGGTGTCGGGATGGGCGAACAGGAGTCAGCAGAGGCCATAGTAGGCTCTCTAACCAAGAGCTGAAGGGCTGAACCTGTCACGAGTGGATAGTTGACCGCTCTCTGATGTGTACGAGCAGAAGCCTCCCCGGAGGGCTCTCGATAACTGTATGGCGGGCCGGAAGCCCAAAGACTGTCGAAGCGCTCAGAGCACACAGGCGAGCGAATTCAGCGGAACGAAGCTCAGCCCAATAATGGGGGACAGGAACCGCCGTGGTACGGATCCGTTTGCCCGGTGGTGTGAGAGGACGGGGGAGGCAACTCCCCCTCCTACTCGATCTAGACTCGGCCGACTTGAAACGCCGAGAAATGTTGCCTACTTGGAATGAGCGATAAGTTTTTTGAAGTCGCCGAACTGAGTGGAGGGTCGCCCGCTTAAGCACTGTCGGCATTTATCGACACCGTTTGTGAAATGTGCAGGCTTCGCGAAACTCGCCCGAACACGTCATTTGGCATGCTGCGCAGGTTAAAATAACACTGTTCGCTAACCTTGGAGACGTGCCATGACTCATTCGAATTTTCTCAGTTCTGATGACCAGAAGCGGCAGCGCCGTCGCCGCCTGCTAGCGGCTTTGGGAGCGGGAATCGTCGGCGCTTATGTTGCCCCGACGCTTTTCAGTCTGGGGCAGGCGCAGGCGCAACATGCTCCTGGCCACTTTCGTGGCAATCATGTCCCCCCGGGCCATGCCAAGCGTCGCCATTCACGTCCCAGTTATTCACGTCCCAGCTACTCCAGACCCAGCTATTCGCGACCTAGCGGTGGGCGCCGCCGTCGCGGCCACCCGCATGGGCATCGTTGGGATGAGCGTCGTCATTACCATGACAACCGTCACTATTTACATGACAGGAATGGCGTTCGCCTGATTATTTCAGTGTCTCCCAGCCGTTGGTGATGTCGCTTATGTCGTGGGATCTGTATTTCGCGAACCTGGGGCGCGTACTGCGGATAACGGGCTGCCCAGAGGTAGTGGATGCCTTGCGGCAAGCCTTGCCAGGTTGGTCGGTTGAGGTATTCGATGCCAAAGGTGAATCGCCGGCGATCAAGCTTTGGAGAGAGCGGGATGGCTACCGCCAATATTCGCCCGAGCTGCCCCGGGGGTTGCGACTGGGTACGCCCGTCGAAGCAGCCTGCAGCCTCATCGCTGATCTGGTCGCGGCGTACACCGAGCATCATCCCGAGCTGATAGGACTGCATTGCGCTTCGGTAGAGATTGACGGACGCCTGGTCGTCTTTCCCGCTTCCCACAGAGCAGGCAAGAGCACTCTTACAGCAGCCTTCGCCGCTGCCGGCTACAAGGTATTCGGTGACGATGTACTGGCGCTGACAGCGGAAGGACTGGGGCAGGGGCTGGGTATCGCCCCGCGTCTGCGCCTACCGTTACCTGCAGGACTTGCCGCGGAGATGGTGAGCTTTGTGCAGCAATATACGGGGCCTGCCGACACGCGCTATAGCTACCTGGTACCACCAGCAGGGAACCTGGCACATCACGGTGAAACTCGTCCCTTGGGAGCGGTGGTCTTGCTGGCACGGGACGCCGGGATAACGACACCGCAACTCAGCCGCTTGGCACCGGGAGACGGCCTGTTGCAACTGTTGTGTCAGAACTTTGCACACGACGCACCTAGTGAGTTATTGGTGGAGCGCCTGCTACCCCTGATGGAAGATACCCCCTGTTTGTTGCTGCATTACTCGGAACCACTGGCGGCGGTTGAGGCGGTACAGGCGGCATTGAGAGAGCCGTCATTGTTGGCAGTGCCATGCGCGCGGGATGAAGAGCCTGTATCGGCCCCGTCACCACGCTGCATGGGGGATGAACCATGGATGCCCGGGGCAACAGTGCTGGAGTATTCGCTAGAGGAGGAGCTTTTCCTGGTGGAGGCCAGCGATGGCGCCATTCACCGTCTCAATCCCAGCGGACGCTTGGTATGGCAATTGTTACGTCAGGAGTCCCTTAGCGCTGCCGAACTGGCGGAGCTACTCAGTGAGTACTATGCCCAACCTCTGGAAGAGGTGTTGGCGGATGTGCAGGAATTGCTTGGCCGGTTGGCGAACGTGGGGTTGGTTAGGTCCGTGGCGACGTCCGGCGCCGCCACGGTTACCTTGGCTCAGCCCTGAATCTTGCCGCGCAGAAAGTCGATGATCCCGTCAGCCGGTACCATGGTGGCGTCGGTATCCCGGCGTCCCTTGTACTCCAGCTCACCCTTGTCCAGTCCACGATCACCGACAACCAGGCGGTGGGGCAAGCCCATTAGCTCATGGTCGGCGAACTTGGCGCCCGGGCGCAGGTCACGGTCGTCCAGCAGGACGTCGATACCGGCGGCGGTCAGCGCCTGGTAAAGCCGTTCGGACTCTTCACGTACACGCTGTGATTTGTGCGCGTTCATCGGCACCAGGGCCACCTGGAAGGGGGCGATGGCGTCGGGCCAGATAATGCCGCTGGCATCATGGTTCTGTTCGATGGCAGCGGCCACCACCCGGGTCACGCCAATGCCGTAGCAACCCATCCAGGGATGCGTGGTCTTGCCGTTATCGCCAAGCACGGTGGCGTTCATCGCCTCGGAGTACTTCTTGCCCAGCTGGAAGACGTGACCGACTTCGATACCCCGCTTGATAGAGAGCGTGCCTTTGCCGTCGGGTGAAGGATCGCCCTCAACCACGTTACGAATATCGGCCACTGGGGGCAGGGCCACGTCACGTTCCCAGTTGATGCCGAAATAGTGCTTGTCGTCGATATTGGCACCGGCGCTAAAATCGCTCATCAGGGCAACGCTACGGTCAACAATGATTGGCATATCCAGGTTCACGGGGCCCAGCGAGCCGGGGCCGGCACCTACGGCAGCGCGAATTTCCTCTTCACTGGCCATGGTCAATGGGGCAGCCACTTGGGGCAGGTTCTCGGCCTTGATGGCGTTGAGTTCATGGTCGCCACGTACCAGCAGGGCAATCAAGCCGCCTTCGGCGGCATGCACCATCAGGGTCTTGACGGTTTTTTCTATGGCCAGACCGTGCTGCTCCACCAGAGTCGCGATGGTCTTGGCGTTAGGTGTGTCGACAAGACGCAGTTCCTCGCTGGGGGCGGCACGCTCAGGCGTGGTGCCCACCGGTGCAGGCAGTGCCTCGGCCTTTTCGATATTCGCGGCGTAGTCCGACTCCGTGGAGAAGACGATGGCATCTTCACCGGAATCGGCCAGGACGTGAAACTCATGGGAGTCGGTACCGCCAATGGCGCCGGTATCGGCCAGCACCGGGCGGAAGTCCAGGCCCAGGCGCGTGAAAATGCGTGAATAGGCGTCGTACATCACCTGGTAGGTCTGTTGCAGCGAAGCCTGATCCAGGTGGAAGGAGTAGGCGTCCTTCATGATGAATTCCCGCGAGCGCATCACACCGAAGCGCGGGCGGATCTCATCGCGAAATTTGGTCTGGATCTGGTAGAAATTGGCTGGCAGCTGCTTGTAGCTGGACAGCTCGCGACGCATCAGGTCGGTAATCACCTCTTCATGGGTGGGGCCGACGCAGTAATCACGCTCATGGCGATCCTTGAGGCGCAGCAGCTCCGGTCCGTACTGCTCCCAGCGGCCGGACTCCTGCCACAATTCGGCAGGCTGTACAGCGGGCATCAGCACCTCTTGGGCACCGGCACGGTCCATCTCCTCGCGCACAATCCGTTCGACCTTGCGCAGGGTGCGCAGGCCCACCGGCAGCCAGGAGTAAAGACCGGAAGTAAGGCGGCGGATCATGCCGGCACGCAGCATCAGCTGATGACTGACGACTTCGGCGTCGGCGGGAGTTTCCTTGAGGGTGGCAATCAACAGTTGAGTGGCGCGCATGGGGACGGCGTTTCCTTACAGCATGGCATGATGAGGCGTGCCGCAAGATGCGGCGTTTGGGGCATTGTACGGCCAACGGGGAATGGCGGCAAAAAGGGTGGCTTACTCAAGCCTCTCCAGTGCCTGGGGTTGGTACCTTTCCAGTAGCGCCCAAAGAGTGGCGGCAGTCTCGATATCAGGTTCACCGCGATAGTCGACAGGGCGGAAGCGCATCTGGAAAGCGCGCAGTACGGCGCGGGTCTCGCGATCAAGCGTGCTTGTCGCTTCCAGAGGATAGCCCCAGGCTTTGAGCGCCTGCTGCAGATTCGTCAGGGAGGGCGGTTGGTGGGTGAAGCGAGCTTGCCAACGAGCAATAGCGTCTGTATCCGGCCATACCCCTATGCCGGCTTCATATAGCTGGCGCCAGGGGAAATGCGGGCCGGGGTCGATTTTGCGGGTTGGCGCAATATCGGAGTGGGCAACCACGTTGGTCGGATGAATATTGTGGCGCGCAATGATATCGCGGGAGAGCGCGATGAGCGCCTCGATCTGTGCCTTGGGATAGGGAGCCCAGCCACTATTGACGATCTCGATGCCGATTGAGGTGTCGTTGAGGTTGGTGCGCTCTTTCCAGGCGCTGGCCCCCGCGTGCCAGGCGCGGCGCTCCTCGTCGACCAGTTGATAGACCAGCGGCTCCCCACGGTAATGTCGAGCCGGTAGCGGGAGTACATAGTGTGCGCTGACGTGGGGGCCGGTCAGTACTTCCAGTGACCCGGCCTCATCGATATCCGTGTAGTGCAGCACCAGATGCCGTACCCGGCTGTTATGGGAAGGCGACACCCATGAGTGGTCAACCGTATAGCCGTCACGGAGCTGCAGGTGCTCTGGGCCAGCACAGCCACCAACAAGCAGGGGAAGAGCGATCGCGGCCATGATCAGATAGCGCATGTCCAGGGCTCCAGGTCGATAGCTCAGCGCGCCAGTTCGCGCATGGCATTCTCCAACCCTTCCAGCGTCATCGGGTACATGCGGTCATCAATCAATTGACGAATCAGCTGGGTCGAGTGAGTGTACTCCCAGGCGCGCGGCGGCATGGGGTTGAGCCAGACCAGTCGCGGAAACTTGGCGACCAGGCGCTTGAGCCAGACACCTCCCGGCTCGTCATTGAAGTGCTCCACGCTGCCGCCCCGGTGGGTGATCTCATAGGGCGACATTGCCGCGTCACCGACGATCACGACCTGATAATCATTGCCGTAGGTGTGCAGGATATCCATGGTGGGGATGCGTTCGTTCATCCGCCGCATGTGGGGTTGAGAGTGGTTTTGGAAGTTGCTGCGCCATACGCCTTCATACAGGCAGTTGTGGAAGTAGTAGTGCTCCAGGTGCTTGAACTCCGAGCGAGCCGCGGAGAACAGCTCTTCACACACGCGAATGTGATCATCCATAGAACCGCCCACATCGAGAAACAGCAACACCTTTACCGCATTATGTCGCTCGGGGCGCATGCGCACATTGAGCAGGCCGGCGTCGCGGGCGGTATCGCGGATGGTACTGTCAACATCAAACTCCTCCGCAGCGCCCTGGCGGGCAAACTTGCGCAGCCGCCGCAGTGCCATCTTGATGTTGCGCGTGCCGAGTTCCAGAGAGTCATCATAATCGCGGAAGCGACGCTCATCCCACACCTTGACAGCACGTCGATGGCGCGAGCCCTCCTGGCCGATGCGGATGCCTTCGGGGTTGTAGCCATACGCGCCGAAAGGGCTGGTGCCGCCAGTGCCGATCCATTTGTTGCCGCCAGCATGGCGTTCCTGCTGCTCCTCAAGGCGCCGCTTGAAAGTCTCGATCAACTGCTCCAGCCCGCCCAGAGATTCGATCTGGGCCTTCTCCTCCTCGGAAAGCTGCTTTTCGAACTCGTGGCGCAGCCAATCGTCCGGAATAAGGGCTTCAATGGCGGCATCGAGACTTTCCAGGCCATCGAACCAGGCCGCGAAGGCGCGATCAAAACGGTCGAAGTGGCGCTCATCCTTCACCATGACGGTGCGCGCCACCTGATAGAATGCCTCCATATCGGCAAACACCACGCCGCGCTCGACCACCGCATGCAGATCGAGCAACTCGCGCAACGACACCGGCACCCCGGCGCGCTTGAGGGTTTCGAACAGACCGATGAACATGCGTCAGCGCCTCTGGTTGCCCTGGCGTCGGATCATGAAAGCTAACCGCTCGAGCAGTTGGGTATCCTGCTCGTTCTTGACCAGCGCGCCGGCCAAGGGCGGGATCGCTTTTACCGGATCGCGTTGGTAAAGCGCCTCACGGGCCAGCTCATCAGCCATCAGCAATTTTAACCAGTCTACCAGCTCCGAGGTGGAGGGCTTTTTCTTTAATCCCGGGGCCTGGCGCAGGTCGAAAAACACTTCCAATGCTTCACTCACCAGCTGCGGAGCAATATCGGGGAAGTGGACATCGACAATCGCCTGCATGGTGTCACGGTCGGGAAATTCGATGTAGTGGAAAAAGCAGCGGCGCAGGAAAGCGTCAGGCAGCTCCTTCTCGTTGTTCGATGTGATAATAATGATCGGCCGCTGGCGGGCGCGGATGGTTTCGCCGGTCTCGTAAACGTGGAATTCCATACGGTCCAGCTCTTGCAGCAGATCGTTGGGAAATTCGATGTCGGCCTTGTCGATTTCATCAATCAGCAGCACCACACGCTCGTCGGCGGTGAAAGCCTCCCACAGTTTGCCCGGCTTGATGTAGTTGGCGACGTTTTCCACCCCCTCGACGCCAAGCTGCGAGTCGCGCAGGCGACTCACCGCGTCGTATTCGTAGAGTCCCTGGGCTGCCTTGGTGGTGGATTTGATATGCCAGGTAATCAGCTGGGTACCTAGTGAGCGGGCCAGTTCCTCGGCCAGCAGGGTCTTGCCGGTGCCCGGTTCACCCTTGATAAGTAATGGGCGTTCCAGAGTCACGGCGGCGTT
>DXFC01000076.1 GCA_019114645.1 Candidatus Halomonas stercoripullorum | reverse complement strand
CTCGTAGACCCGTGCGGCGTAGTGCTCGTCATCACTGCCAGCGTGTGAGAGTGCCTGTCCCGGTAGTACCAAGTCATTCTTCCACGCCGAGATCTGGCTCTGCACGCTGTTGATCTGGTCGGCATCGACCTGGGCATCCTTGTTCATCAGGTCGCGCAGTAGCGCCTTGGCGTCCTCGGGGTCGAACAGCGAGAAGCCCGGCTTATAGCCCAGCGCCTTGAGCTCGGCGCGAATAATGGTGAGCCCCAGCGTATGGAAGGTGGAAACGGTCAGCCCATGGCCTTCCTTGCCCTTGAGCATCTGGCCCACCCGCTCCTTCATCTCGCGAGCCGCCTTGTTGGTAAAGGTCACCGCGGCAATGCGCCGGGCGCTCATGCCGCACTCTTGCACCAGATAAGCGATCTTGGTGGTAATCACACTGGTCTTGCCCGAGCCGGCTCCGGCCAGCACCAGGCAGGGGCCGTCGATATAGCGCACCGCCTCCCGTTGACGGGGGTTCAGCTTGGCCAGTCGCTGTTTAATGCTCATGCCTGGTACCCGGTATCCACTGCCAGATCGGCCGCACCGGAAAAGTCCAACTGCCGCCAGGCTTCGAAGATGAGAATGGCGCAGGCGTTGGAAAGATTGAGGCTACGGCTGTTGGGTAGCATGGGAATGCGCAGGCGCTGTTCCGGCGGCAGCGCATCAAGCAGCTCCTGGGGCAAACCACGGGTTTCAGGGCCAAATAGCAAAGTATCACCAGGACGATAATGCGGTTCGTGATAGCCGGTACGGCCACGGGTCGAAACGGCAAATATTCGAGCGGGCTCTTCTGCTTCAACAAAAGCGGACCAATGGCGGTGCACCTGCACACGGGTCCACTCATGATAATCGAGTCCGGCGCGACGCAAGCGTTTATCGTCGAGCACGAAACCCAGCGGCTCGATCAAGTGCAAGCGAAAGCCGCTATTAGCGCACAGCCGGATCAGATTGCCGGTATTGGGGGGTATCTCCGGCTCGTAGAGCACGACATTGAGCATGGCGACCTGTCAGAAAAGAGGCAGCGAGCCGCTATCGGCTCGCCGTGATGACACCCGATCAGAAACTCAAACGCACCCCGACCTGGGCACCACGATCCAGCGTACGACTGCCATGACGATTATCGAAATCAGCCGCCGCCTGACGCAGGCCCACGTAGCCGTCAACATTGGGAGTAAAGGCGTAGCGCGCCCGCACGCCAATTTCATAGCCATCGTCGAGATCACCACTGGTGACGGCACTGGGCGTATAGAAGGCATAACCGCCCACCGAAACCGCCGGTGCCTGCGGGAGATAGACGTAACCATAGCCACCCAGGCCCAGGCCGCCACCATCACCGTAGTCGGTATCATATTGGGTCCAGCGTGCCCCAACGCCAATATCCTGCGCACCGCTGTGTTGCACACCCAGCAGTTGGGCGTGGTAAATCGTCGCATCTTCGCGGTAATCGCTGTGGATAACACCGCCACCCAGGGCAATGCCGTGGGTAATCTTACCTGTTGCCTCAAACTGCACGGCATCTGCGCCAAGGTTGAGGTCCAGGCCGTTGGCGGCTTGTGCGCCCATGGCAAACAGCAACGCACCGCCGGCTACCGCCGCTCGGGCCACATGACGAAAATGGATTTTCATTGCGCTACTCCCTGTCCTGACAAATTTCACACCCCGCCGACACCATAGCGTGCGCGGTAGTCCCGAATCGCTTCGGCATGATGGGCAAAGGCTTCGCCACCCTGCTCCTCGAGATAGGCCAGCACCATGTCCAGGGTGACGATACTGACGACTGGAATGCTATAGCGGGACGCAACCTCCTGGATGGCGCTTTGGCGTTTGATCTCGTCCCCGGCCTGACCACACTCCTGCCGGTCCAGCGCGATGACCACGCCAGCCGCCTGGGCGCCTGCCGCTTCAATGAGTGTCATCACCTCGCCGATGGCGGTGCCCGCCGTGATCACGTCATCGATAATCAGGATACGTCCGGCCAGCTCGGCACCCACAATATTGCCGCCTTCGCCATGCGCCTTCGCCTCTTTGCGATTGAAGGCAAACGGCAGGTCGCGACCGTGATGATCGGCCAGCGCCACGGCACTGGCTGCCGCCAACGGAATCCCCTTGTAAGCGGGGCCGAACAGCACATCAACAGCAATGCCGCTGGCTGTAATCGCCTGGGCATAGAAGCGGCCCAGCCGCGCCAGGGCGGCACCGCTACGAAACAGTCCGGCATTGAAGAAATAGGGGCTGACACGACCCGACTTGAGTGTAAACTCGCCGAATTTCAGCACACCTTGTTCAATGGCGAACTCGATGAACTCACGCTGATAGGCTTGCATACTGGCCGGCACGTTATTCCCCCTGTTTTTATGAGCGTTTTGCCCTGATTCTTTATAAGCCTTTTGACATGGAACCTAGTGGCCTATCATGAATTACCATGCGGGCCATTTACCCAAACGTCGAAACGTCGGGTATCATACACGCGCGACGTCACAGGGACCACGTATGAAAATCGCAACCATAAATGTCAATGGCATCCGTGAAGCAGTCGGGCGAGGCTTTCTCGACTGGCTAGCCGAGCAAGATGCCGATGTCGTCTGCGTTCAGAACCTCAAGGCCAAAAGCTTCGAACTGGATGACAGTATCCTCTATCCGGAAGGTTATGAGGGTTACTTCCTGGATGCCGAACAGGACGGTTTTTCCGGCGTAGGACTCTATTGCCGCAAGATACCCAAAGCGATCATGTACGGCCTGGGCTTTGCCCAGTGCGATCATGAGGCGCGTTTCCTGCAAGCTGACTACGACCGCTTTAGCATCACCAGCTTCCTGATGCCCGATGGCAGCGATTACGCCGCCAAACAGGCTTTCATGGCCCAGTATCAGGAACATCTGAGCAAGATGGCACGCAAGCGCCGTGAGTATATAATCTGCGGCACCTGGCATATCGCCCACAAAACCATTGACCTGGAAAACTGGAGCGATAACCAGGGCACTCCCGGCTTCAAACCCGAGGAGCGCGCCTGGATGGATCAAGTATTGGGTCCGACCGGTTTCATTGACACCTTCCGCGAAATCAATCGCGACGGTGGTGAATATACCTGGTGGCCCAAACTCGACCAGGAAGTGCCGCGCTCACGCCAGGAGGGTTGGCGTCTCGATTACCAGATGGTGGGCCCCAACTTCCGCCGCCATGTAGTCGATGCCTGGATCGATTACGACGCCACCTTCAGCGAGTTCGCTCCGCTGTTCGTCGAGTACGATCTGACACTGTAACCCCTGGCTTCGTCGCAGCTCTGCCCGACCCCATGGCGCCGGCCTTATTCAGGCCGGCGCCCTGTATTGGGCACGGCCATGGCGGGGTTTTACCCAAATACGTCAACGACGAATCCCGAGTGCCTCACGCTGATGCGCGAAGAGCTCCTCACCGGCCTGCTCCGCCAGTGCCAACATGGTGTTGAGCTGCTCGCGTGAGAAAACGCCCTTCTCCGCTGTACCCTGGACTTCGATCAAACCACCCGACTCCGCCATCACCACGTTCATATCGGTTTGAGCGGCGCTATCCTCGGGGTAGTCCAGGTCAACCACCGGCTCGCCTCGATAGAGCCCCACTGAAACCGAGCTAACCAGTTGGACGAAGGGATCACTCTTGATCAGTTTCTGGCGCTGCAGATGGCGCACCGCATCCACCAGCGCCACGCAACCGCCGGTGATCGCAGCGGTGCGGGTACCGCCATCGGCTTGAATCACGTCACAGTCGACCGTGATAGTGAATTCACCCAGCTTCTTCAGGTTCACGACAGCACGCAGTGAGCGGCCAATCAGACGCTGGATTTCCAGCGTGCGCCCGCCCTGCTTGCCCCGCGACGCCTCACGCCCACTGCGGGTATGGGTGGCACGCGGCAGCATGCCGTATTCGGCCGTCACCCAGCCCTGGTTCTTGCCACGCAACCAACGGGGTACGCCGGCCTCGACACTGGCGTTGCACAGCACCTTGGTATCACCGAACTCCACCAGCACCGAACCTTCGGCATGGCGAGTGTATTCGCGGATCAGGCGTATTTCACGGGGCTGATCGGGGCGCCGTCCGCTTGGACGTCTAAAATCGGAAGCCATGCTACCTCTCGAATGAAGTCACAAAATAAAGTCACAAGCTGAATAACGCCGCACTGTCTACCAGCGTTTACATCACAGCGCCAAATGGCCGGCTATTCTACACGGTCAAGCCAGAGAATCGGTTAAACTCCCGTTTTCGGCTGTCGTAAGGCAGTCTCGGCAGCGATGTCGCCAATCAGACAAGGAGCCAACATGGTTGATCACAGCAAGGTTCACAGCATGACCGCCTTCGCCCGCCAGAGCCGCGAGGAAGACTGGGGCAGTCTACAGCTGGAGCTGCGCTCGGTGAATCAGCGCTACCTGGAGCCTTCTTTTCGTTTGCCCGAGACCCTGCGCGATCTGGAACCCGCCTTTCGCGAGGCACTGCGCTCGCGTTTGGCCAGGGGCAAAGTCGAATGCCAGCTACGCTTCGAGCCCACTGACACCAGCACTACCCTGGCCATCAACCATAACCGGCTCACCGCTCTGACTGCTGCGCTGGGCGAAGTTCGTGAAGCCCTGCCCCAAGCCGCCATGCCTGACGCCCTCTCGCTGCTTGCCCACCCCGGCGTGCTCGAATCCGAGGGCCTTGACCTGGATGCGGTAAAGGCTGCGGCCACGGCCCTGTTCCACGCCACACTCGATGAATTGATCGAAGCCCGAGCCCGTGAAGGTGCCAAGCTGGCCGAACTGATTCATGCCCGTCTGGCCAGTGTCGCTGAGCAGGTGGGCGAAGTGCGCCGCTTGATGCCCGACATTCTCGAACGCCAACGCGCCCTGCTGCTGGAGCGCCTCGAATCGGTCAAGGCGGAGCTCGACCCCCAGCGACTGGAAGCCGAACTGGTACTGCTGGCGCAAAAAACCGATGTCGATGAAGAGCTCGACCGGCTCGACACCCACGTCAGCGAAGTGGCCCGTCAGCTCAACCAGCCAGGTCCCAAAGGACGCCGCCTGGACTTCCTGATGCAGGAACTCAACCGCGAAGCCAACACCCTCTCTTCCAAATCAGCCGTGGCCAGCACCACGCGTAGCGCGGTGGAGCTCAAGGTGCTAATTGAGCAGATGAGGGAGCAGATCCAGAATATCGAGTGATGTGGTACGACAAGAGTGCAGCCCAAACATTCGGATCAGTCATCCGGCCAGCGCACCCGCACCCTGAGAATTTGTTCACGCGACCCCACAGGCGCTCGGCAGAACGGCTAAAATCCTTGACATTGCCCAGGCCGTCGATAGTGATGATGGCATCCACTGCCGTGTCAACAAATGGCCTGCAGCCGTGATTGGGCATTGTATGGTTCAATGCCCGCCCGACCACCGAAGATGTAACATCTTACCAGTTGGGACCTCCGCCATGCGCGAAAGGC
>DXFC01000075.1 GCA_019114645.1 Candidatus Halomonas stercoripullorum | reverse complement strand
CATGCGTTCGCACAGCCAGGCTTTCACCATCAAGCTGAGGCAGGATGTGCCGCTGGATGAAATCGAGGAGCGCATCGCCAAGCACAATGAGTGGGTCAAGGTGATTCCCAATGACAAGGAGGCCACCATTGCCGGTTTGACGCCCTCCGTGGTCACAGGAACGCTGAGTGTTCCGGTGGGTCGCTTGCGCAAGCTGAACATGGGGGGAGAATATCTCTCTGCCTTCACTGCCGGTGACCAGCTGCTGTGGGGTGCCGCCGAGCCGCTCAAGCGGATGCTCAAGATTCTGCGTGAGCAGTAAGGAACCACAGAGCATTGCTGCATGACCCTTTTTCAACCCCTTGATGACAAGACTCCCATGGCCGGCCGCCTGGCCATGGGAGTGGAATATGACGGCAGTGCCTATTGTGGCTGGCAGCGTCTCAAGCATGCCCCTTCGGTGCAGGAGGAACTTGAGCGTTCGCTTTCCCGTGTGGCGGGTCAGCAGGTCAAGGTACATGCCAGCGGCCGTACCGATAGCGGGGTGCATGCCACCCGTCAGATAGTGCATTTTGATGCGCCGGTACCGCGTTCGGAGAAGGCCTGGGTGTTCGGTGTCAATGCCAATCTGGCGCGGGATGTGGCCGTGCACTGGGTGCGTGAGGTCCCCGATGACTTTCATGCCCGCTTCAAGGCATTGGCGCGCCGTTATCGTTATCTCATTCTCAATCAGCCCAGCCGGCCGGTATTGGAGCGTGCCAATGTCACTTGGTGTCGTGATTCGCTGGATGCCGATGCCATGCACCGCGCAGCCCAGGCCCTGGTGGGGGAGCATGACTTTTCCAGTTTCCGCGCTGCCGGTTGCCAATCGAAGACGCCCTGGCGACATCTGCACTACATCGAAGTACGGCGCCATGGACCGCTAGTGGTTATCGATGTGCAAGGCAATGCTTTTCTGCACCACAGGATTCGCAACATTGCGGGCGCACTGATGACGGTCGGGCGCGGTCAGCGTGGCGACGATTACCTGGCGGAGCTGTTGCGGCTCAAAAATCGTACGCTCTCGGATGCCACCGCACCCGCTTGCGGATTGCACTTTGTCGACTCCCTCTATGACGAGATCTGGGGGCTGCCCCAGGAGCCGCTGGGGCCGAATCTTTTGGCGTTTCTCGGTGAGTGGACTGGCGAGCGAGCCCTGCCGGCCTGCCCCATGGTGGAGTTTCGGCGTGGGCGGCGTGTTGCCGATGCCTTTGGTGCCGCGCATGAAGTCAAGGAGAGCGAACCGTGAGTCAAGCTGGCGTGGCCTCGATGCGCACGCGTATCAAGTATTGCGGTCTGACCCGCGAGCAGGATCTGAGTGCGGCGGTAGCCGCTGGGGCCGATGCGCTGGGTTTTGTACTCTGGCCTGGCAGCAGCCGTTATGTTGATGTCGCACGGCTGGCGGAGCTGGCGGCCCAAGTGCCGGCTTTCGTCACGCGGGTGGGGTTGTTTGTCGACCCTGAGCCGGAGCTTGTCCGGCAGGTGACGCCGTACCTCGACCTGCTGCAATTCCACGGCAACGAAACGCCGGCGTTTTGTGCCGCTTTCGAACGTCCCTGGATCAAGGCCCTGCGCATGCGTGACAATCTCGATCTGCACGTTGCCGCCGAGGCGTTTAACGGTGCACAAGCCCTGCTGCTGGATGCTTATCGCCCAGGAGTGCCGGGTGGTACCGGCGAGACCTTTGACTGGTCACGAATACCCGCAGGCTTGAAAAAACCTGTTATTCTCGCTGGAGGGCTGACGCCGGACAATGTGGCCGACGCTATTGAGCGTGTGCGCCCTTTTGCAGTCGATGTTTCCGGTGGCGTGGAAGCCGCACCCGGCAGCAAGTGCTCCCGTCTGCTGGAAGCCTTTTTCCGGGCGGTGACGGATGCCGATTCCCCCTAATTCCCATGACGACCCGATGAGGTGTCTTTAGTGAGCAAGTTCAGTGACCTGACCCGACTGCCGGACGCCCGCGGCCATTTTGGCCCTTATGGCGGACGGTTTGTTTCGGAGACCCTGAGCTTCGCCCTGGACGATCTGCAGAAGACCTATCTGCGTCTTCGCGATGATCCCGATTTCCAGGCCGAATTCGACTATGACCTGGCCCACTATGTGGGCCGCCCGTCGCCGCTTTACCTGGCGGAGCGATGGTCGCAGCAACTCGGTGGGGCACGGATCTGGCTCAAGCGCGAAGATCTCAACCATACCGGTGCGCACAAGGTGAACAACACTGTAGGCCAGGCGTTGTTGGCCAAGATGAGTGGCAAGCCGCGGGTAATTGCCGAAACCGGCGCGGGCCAGCACGGAGTGGCAACCGCCACCGTAGCGGCCCGGCTGGGGCTCGAGTGCGATGTCTACATGGGGGCGAAGGATGTGGAGCGTCAGAAGCTCAACGTCTACCGCATGCGCCTGCTGGGTGCCAATGTCATTGCGGTGGAGTCGGGCACGCGGACGCTCAAGGATGCCATGAACGAAGCGCTGCGCGACTGGGTCACCAACGTCGACAACACCTTCTACATTATCGGCACCGTGGCCGGGCCGCACCCTTACCCGATGCTGGTACGTGATTTCAATTCAGTGATTGGCCGTGAGGCACGGCGGCAGAGCCTTGAAGAGTTCGGCAAACTACCCGATGCGCTAGTGGCCTGTGTGGGTGGTGGCTCCAATGCCATGGGGCTGTTCTATCCCTTCGTGGAAGATGACACGGTAGCCATGTATGGCGTCGAGGCCGGTGGTGAC
>DXFC01000074.1 GCA_019114645.1 Candidatus Halomonas stercoripullorum | reverse complement strand
CCTACGCGACCAAGCCGAACTGTACCAGGCCTGGGAAAAAGCCTGGGAGCACTTTCCCGAGCGCTATCCGCTGGTGTTGCGGGAATTTCCCAGCCTGGACGCGCTGCTCGATGCCGAAGGCTTCGGCGCGGCCAGCCGTGAACTTTATGCCGACATGCACAGCTGGATCAGCGTGGCACGGGCCCCGGTTGCCGAGGAGCAGACACCATGAGCCAACTCTCGCTGACGCTACCGTTACGCGGCAGCCAGCTAATTGAAGCCAGCGCCGGCACCGGCAAGACCTTCACCATCGCCCTGCTCTACGTACGCCTGGTGCTGGGCCACGGCCAACCAGACAATACCGCTACCCAGCGCGACAACGGTTTTACCCGGCCACTGGTGCCACCGGAAATCCTGGTGGTCACCTTTACCGAAGCGGCCAGTCAGGAACTGCGCGACCGCATTCGTGCACGGCTGGTGCAAGCCGCCGACGCCTTTCGCTCCGACAGCCCTCACGACGGTCTGGCAGAGCGCGACCCGCTACTGGCGGCACTGCGTGACGACTTTCCGCAAGAGGGTACCGCCCCCAACAACTGGGCCAGCTGTGCCCGGCGCCTGACCCTGGCCGCCGAGTGGATGGACGACGCCGCCATCTCGACCATTCACAGCTGGTGTCAGCGCATGCTCAAGGAGCACGCCTTCGACAGCGGCAAGCTGTTCCGTCAGGAAGTGGTCAAGGATCTCTCCGAGGCCACCCTCGAAGCCGTCACCGACTACTGGCGCACCCGAGTCTATCCGCTGAGCGAGCCACTGTGCGCCGCCCTGATTGGCCTGTTCAACTCTCCGCAGGCACTCTACAAAGCGCTGCGCGACCTGCTACAGCGGGAAGATGCCGCCCTGTTGTTCTGCGGCGAACCGCTGGAAGGCGGTGATTTCCATGCCTTGCTGACACAGCTCAGCGACAGCCGTGAAGCCGCTCGGCAACTCGAGGAGCAAGCTCGCCAGATCTACTCGGACGCCGCCGAATCGGTGCATGACACCCTGCGCGAGCTGCGCAGCGCGATGAACGGCAACACCTTCAGGGGCAAGGACAACGACGCCACCTTTGCCGGCTGGCTGAATGAACTTGCCGCCTGGGGACGCGGCGAGCTGCCCCTGCATGGCGCCAGCTTCGTACAGAAGTTGGCCCGGGGACGCTTCAAGGTGAAAAAGGGCAGCGAAGTTCCCGAACTGGCGCTATTCGACATCCTGGAAGAGTGGCGCACTCAGCAGGAGCAGAGCGACGACCTGCAGCGCAAGCTCTACCCCCATGTCCTGGCCGATGCCCGCGACTGGGTCAGCCAGCGGCTTGCCACACAACTGGCCGCCAATGCCCAGATGGGATTCAACGACATGATACGCGGGCTGGCCGAAGCACTAACCGGTGAAGGCGGTGAAGCCCTGGCACAGCGCCTTCGCGAACAGTTCCCCGTGGCCATGATCGACGAATTCCAGGACACCGACCCGGCCCAGTACCGTATCTTCGAGCGGATCTACCGGGTTAACGAACCCACCGCGCCGGAGGCCACTCAAGACACCGCCCTGATCCTGATCGGCGACCCCAAACAGGCAATCTATGGCTTTCGCGGGGGGGATATCTATACCTACCTTTCGGCCCGTCACGCCACCCTGGGGCGCCACCACACCCTGGACACCAACTTCCGCTCCAGCGCCGCAGCGGTACAGGCCGTTAACCACCTGTTCCTGCACGCCGAGCAAACCCATGATCGCGGCGCCTTCCGCTTTGCGAAAACAGCGTCTGACACAGAACCGGAAACGGCCCAGCATAATCCGCTGCCCTTCCACCAAATCGAAGCCAACGGGCGCCAGGAGAGCCTGCACCTCGACGGCAAGCCAGCCAAAGCCATGGTGGGCTGGCTGCTGGAAAATACCGACGACGAGTCAGGCTGCCTGAACAAGCAAGCCTACCTGCGGGAAGCCGCCCGTCACTGCGCCAACCGTATTGCCGCCTGGCTCAACCAGGCTGACCAGGGGCAGGCCGGCTTCGTGCACCCGGCCGGTAGCCCCCAGGCACAGGACACGTTCACCCCCCTCAAGGCAGGCGACATCGCCATCCTGGTGCGCGACCGCAATGAAGCCGGCGCCATCCGCGAGGCACTCAGCGAGCGTGGCCTGGCCAGTGTGTATCTCTCCGACCGCGACAGCGTCTTTGGCAGCGCCGAGGCCCGCGACCTGCTCTATTGGCTCAAAGCCATGGGCAACCCCAATTCGGTCGCGACCCTGCGCACCGCCCTGGCCACTGCCACCCTGGGCCTGCCCCTGGCCGAGCTCGACAGGCTGCAACGGGACGAAACCGCCTGGGAGCGGGTTCAGGAGCAGTTCATCGGCTATCGTCAGCGCTGGCAGCGGCGCGGCGTACTCCCGGCCCTGCGCCAGTTGATGCACGACTACCGGGTACCGGCACGCCTGCTGGGTGGCGACCAGGGCCAGCGACGCTTGACCAACCTGCTGCACCTGGCCGAATGGGCCCAGCAAGCCAGCGATACGCTGGATGGCGATCACGCCCTGATCCGCCTGCTCGCCGAGCACGTCCAGGAGCCCGGCTACGA
>DXFC01000073.1 GCA_019114645.1 Candidatus Halomonas stercoripullorum | reverse complement strand
ATGAAATCGGCTCACGGCCACAGCACATCGGAAGGCACTTTGCCACGGGCATCAAAAAGTATACCTTCGGCCACCAGCCGTTGGCGTTGTTCGATAGCGCCAGGATGCTCGGCCACTCGTCGCGACGCCGTAATGACACGAAACCACGGCAGGTCGTGATCATCAGGCAGTTCGCGGAGTGCACGCGCCACCAACCGGGGCGTTCCCCCTTCGGTCATCGCGGCAATTCGGCCATAGGTTGTGACCCGCCCTGGCGGTATTGCGGCCAAAATTGTCAGGATCTGTTCGCGCAGCAGCGGTTTCATGTACCCTGCCTCTCCCCTGCGTAGCAGTATTGAATCGCGAGGTTTTCATGCATTTTCATCTTATGCAACATACTCCGCTTCACGGCCCGGGACGAATCGCTGACTGGCTGTCCAGCATGGGGCACAGCTATACCATCTTCCATCTTTATGCCGGTGAAGCACCGCCCAGTCTGGCCGATGGCGATGCACTGATTCTGCTCGATGGCCCATCTGCCGGCCTTGATGTGGCACAACTCCCTTGGGGCAAGCGTGAACGCAAGCTGGTGGCCAAGGCGTTGAATAGTCACAAGCCACTACTTGGCATCGGCATGGGCGCCAGGATGATCGCCGCCGAGCTCGGCGCTACGGTGGGCCGTGGCACTTTTATCGAGACTGGGTGGCATGAGGT
This sequence comes from Candidatus Halomonas stercoripullorum, assembly GCA_019114645.1. Taxonomy (GTDB): domain Bacteria; phylum Pseudomonadota; class Gammaproteobacteria; order Pseudomonadales; family Halomonadaceae; genus Halomonas; species Halomonas stercoripullorum. The sequence continues at coordinate 3,174 of DXFC01000073.1, read as the reverse complement.
AACGCTGGCTGCACAAAGTCCTTTCGACTTACCGGAAACATTCACGGCCTTCATGTGGCATCGTGATGTGTTCGCGCTACCTGATGGCGCCTTGCCCCTGGGCAGCAGTTCAGCAAGTCCGGTGCAGGGTTTCGCCTGGGATGCCGGTCGTGTACTGGGGCTCTTGTGCCATCTGGAAGCCAGCTTCGCCAGCACCGCTGCATTACTGGATAGCGAAGAGCACCTGGCCACCAGTGGCAATAGCCCCTATGCACAAAGTCGCGAGAGTATTCTGGCCAAGCCCCAGCGCTTTGATCAGTTGGCTCCCCTGCTTGATCGCCTGCTCAGCCAGTGGCTCCGCCACACCCTCAGATAGCCTTCTTCTGAACAAGCTCCGGCCAGCTCACTCCTGCACTTTTATCAGGGGCTGGCCTGCGCTTGGCACCATTTCACCGAACGGCTCCAGCTTGATGCCGTGCTCACGGCCAGCCTCTTCCACTTCTGCGCGCTGGGCGGGGTCGACAGCAACTAGCAGGCCACCTGACGTTTGCGGGTCGCACAACCACTGCCAGTGCGCTTCCTGCATGTCGCCCAGCAAGGTGGCAAACGCCTTGTGGTTACGCAGAGTGCCACCTGGCACGGCCCCACGGCGCCGGTACTCCTCCGCCTCGGCTAGCCGGGGCAGGCGCTGAAAGTCGACTCTGGCAGCCACGTTGCTGGCCTGGCAGACCTCGGAAAGATGGCCGGCAAGACCAAAACCAGTAACATCGGTCATGGCATGCACACCATGCATCCGGGCCAGCGTTGTACCGATTCGATTGGCGCGCAGCATGGTGTCACGAGCCAGGGTCTGATGACTGCTCTCAAGCAGGCCCTGCTTCTCGGCGGTGGTCAACATCCCCACTCCCAGCGGTTTGGTCAGGTACAACAGATCACCCGCCTGGGCACCGCTATTCAGCTTGAGATGCTCAAGGTCAACCAGGCCGTTGACCGCCAAGCCGAAGATTGGCTCTGGCGCATCGATGGAGTGTCCTCCCCCCAGCGCCAGGCCCAGCTCGCGACATACCGCCTGTGCACCGGCCATCACCTCGCCCGCAACCTCGGCGGGCAGTTTGTCCAGTGGCCAGCCGAGAATACCCAAGGCCATGACCGGCTCGCCCCCCATGGCGTATATATCACTGATGGCATTGGTCGCGGCGATACGCCCAAAATCAAAAGGATCATCCACAATCGGCATGAAAAAGTCCGTGGTCGCGATCATGCCGCGACCGTCACCCAGGTCGTAGACCGCTGCATCCTCACGGCCCTGGTTGCCGACAATCAGCTGGGCATGGGTAGCCCCTGGCCCGGCTTTTGCCAGAATCCCATCCAGAACATCGGGAGCTATCTTGCAGCCACAACCGGCACCGTGGCTGTATTGCGTTAAACGAACCGTGCTCATGACGACTCCGCCTCCTTGGCTGATTTGCTTACAGGGCTTCGATTTCACAAGGCTTCAATAGCATCAGCCAGCTTATCAACCGCAATCACTTGCATCCCTTCCGGAACTCGCTTGGGGACATTGGCCTGCGGCACAATCGCTCGGGTAAAACCGTGCTTGGCCGCTTCGACAATGCGTTCCTGGCCGCTGGGCACCGGGCGAATTTCGCCAGCCAGCCCCACTTCCCCAAAGACCACCAGTTCACGCGGCAACGGCCGGTTCTGCAAGCTGGAGACTACCGCCAACAGTACGGCAAGATCCGCACTGGTTTCCAGAACCTTGACCCCGCCCACCACATTGAGAAAAACGTCCTGGTCGCCGGTGAAAAGCCCGCCATGGCGGTGCAGTACCGCCAGCAGCATGGCCAGGCGATTCTGGTCAAGGCCAACCGCCACCCGTCGGGGATTGCCCAGGGCCGACTCATCCAGTAATGCCTGCACCTCCACCAATAGAGGGCGCGTCCCTTCCCACACCACCATCACCAGACTGCCTGGGGCCTGCTCTTCGCTACGCGAAAGGAAAATGGCACTGGGATTTTTGACCTCTTTCAACCCATGCTCAAGCATGGCGAAGACACCCAGTTCATTAACCGCCCCAAAGCGGTTTTTCTGGCCCCGCAAGGTCCTAAAGCGCGAATCGGCGCCACCTTCGAGCAGTAACGAGGCATCAATCATGTGCTCCAGCACCTTGGGGCCGGCCAGGGTGCCATCCTTGGTCACATGCCCCACCAGCAGCAGCACCGTATTGGATTGCTTGGCGAAACGCGTCAGAGCCGCAGCGGACTCACGCACCTGGGCCACTCCCCCGGGTGCCGAAGCGATGTCCTCCAGATGCATGGTCTGAATCGAATCGATAATCAGGATTTGCGGACGCTCACGCTCAGCCACACCGAGTATTGTCTCGACACTGGTTTCCGCCAGCATCTTCAGCCCCTGGGTGGGCAACTGCAAACGGTGCGCGCGCATCGCCACCTGCGAGAGAGACTCCTCGCCAGTGACGTAGATGACGCTATGTGCCTGGGCCAGCTTGCAGGCGGTCTGCAACAGTAGCGTGGATTTTCCGGCGCCGGGATTGCCGCCCAGCAGGACCGCCGAACCTGGCACCAAGCCACCGCCCAACACCCGGTCGAATTCTTCAAAAGTGGAAGAGAAGCGTGGTACCTCGGCAAGATCGACACTGGCAAGGTCAATGACCTCGCGTGACAGGCTGCCAGCGTAGCCCGCCCTTCCTGCACTGGCTGCTGCCGCCCCCGGACGGACAGCAGCGGCGAGTCTGACTTCACTTAGCGTGTTCCACTCCTGGCAGCTTGAACACTGCCCCTGCCACTTGCGGTACTCCGCACCACACTCGGTGCAAACGAAAGCACTTTTCGCTTTGGCCATGCCGGCCCCTCATCCATTCTGCCAAGCAGCGAAGGCGACCCTAGGGCCGCCTTCGCTATCTTCCAAACCTGGCGCTACTGTCGTTGTAGCTGCAAGGCCTCACTGTTCTGGAAACGTCGCCGTTGCGGATCGATCAGTTCCAGAGTCTGGTCATCCAGACGCAAGAAGTAATAGATCTGGCCTTCGCCATCCGGTGTCAATTCATAGACAGTGGCATCCGGATCAACTGCAGTGCCGCTTAGCACCTCCCAGTTTCCCGCATACTCTTCATCGGGCGGATCCTGGGGATGCTCCCGATAGCTGGCACGCAGATCAAAGGTTCGTGCTGCTGCC
>DXFC01000072.1 GCA_019114645.1 Candidatus Halomonas stercoripullorum | reverse complement strand
GTCCACACCGTCGCACTTTTCTCGCCACGCCCCAGCCCAATGCGAATGACGATTTCTTCCTGCTGCATGACATGGCTGCCCTGAGCTTCGGTATAGCCTTCGGCACGTCCGCCATTTTCCACCAGCCGTACATCCCCCAGTTCAATCGTCACCTTGGAAACGTCGAAATCCGCTACCGGAGCGCGCCCCACGGCCGCCAGAATACGCCCCCAGTTGGCGTCGGAAGCAAACAATGCGGTCTTGACCAGCGGCGAGTGCGCCACGGTAAAGGCGACTTCGCGCGCCTCCTCGCGGCTCGCTGCCTGCTCCACCTGCAGGGTGACGAATTTGGTGGCGCCTTCACCGTCGCGCACAATCGCCTGTGCCAGCTCGGTCATCACCTGCTGCAAGCCATGGCGAAACACCGCAACTTCGTCCTCACTGGCCACCGTGGCACCGCGGCCCGTCGCAATCAGCATGCAAGCATCATTGGTCGAGGTATCGCCATCAACGGTAATGCTGTTGAACGAACCATCCACGGTCTCACGCAATAGTGACTCAAGCAGTGCCTGCTCGATAACCGCATCGGTGGCCACAAATGCCAGCATTGTCGCCATGTTGGGCTTGATCATGCCCGAACCCTTGCTGATGCCGTTGATCGTCACCGCCTTCTCGCCCATTGTCAGGGTCACGCTGGCACCTTTGGGACGTGTGTCAGTGGTCAGGATACCTTCACCGGCCTTGTGCCAGGCTTCGCTATCACTCCCCAATGACGCCAGCGCCAGCGGCAAACCAGCCAGCAGTCGCTCCATGGGCAATGGCTCGCCAATCACTCCGGTCGAGAACGGCAGCACACTATGCTCAGCCACGCCTGCCAAACGAGCCAGCTCAGCACAGGTCGCCCGGGCATCCCGCAGGCCAGCCTCACCGGTCCCGGCATTGGCGTTGCCGGTGTTGATCACCAGCAGGCGAACCCCTGCGTCATGCGCTCCACACGCCGCCAGGTTCTGCTTGGCGACTACAACCGGCGCAGCACAAAAGGCATTAAGCGTGAAGCTACCCGCCACCCGGCTCCCTTCTGCCACTTCAATGACCACCAAGTCTCGCCGGTCCGGCTTCTTGATGCCGGCCATGGCCGTGCCCAGACGCACACCTGCGATGACCGGCATGGCCGGAAACTCCGTCTTGCCCACTGCCATGGGAAGCTTACTCCTGCACTGTGTAACTTCTAAATTCAAGCGTCCTGCCGTGCGGCTGGTTTCCCAACCGCACGGAGTGCTTGTGATCAGCTCAATTTGCCGCAGCACTGCTTGTACTTCTTGCCAGAGCCGCAAGGACAGGGCTCATTACGTCCCACCTTGGGGCCCTCGCGGCGCATCGGCTGACCACCATTGAGCGGCACGGCTCCCGTTTCAACCCGCCCTTCACCTTGGGTAGCGGGCGTATCATGCTGACTCGCGGCAGTGGCCTTTTCACGCTCCAGCGCCTCACGCCGCTGACGCTCCAATTCATCGACTTCTTCGGGACGCCGTACTTGCACCTGACTGGTAATGCGCGTGATATCCGCCTTGATATTGGTCAACAGCGTCTGGAACAACTCGAAAGCTTCACGCTTGTACTCTTGTTTGGGGTTTTTCTGCGCATAGCCACGCAGATGGATACCCCGCCGCAGGTGGTCCATCAACTGCAAATGCTCTTTCCAGCGGGTATCGAGTACCTGCAGCATGATCTGCTTCTCGAAACGACGCATCAGTTCGGCACCCGCTATCTCTACCTTCTCTTGATAGATCTGGCGATGCTTCTCGTGTAACCGTTCACGCAGCTGCTCTTCGTGGAAATGTTCATCCTTTTCAGCCCACTCCACCACCGGCAGGTCGAGGTTGAACTCGTTCCGGAGGTGCTCCTGCAGACCCTCCAGATCCCACTGCTCCGGCAAACTCTGTGGCGGCACAAAGTCATCGATGGCAAGTTCGAGGACCTCATCCCGAATACCCAGGACATTCTCGGAAACATCTTCCACGGTGAGGATTTCATTGCGCTGCTCATAGATGACCCGACGCTGATCATTGGCTACGTCATCGTATTCAAGCAACTGCTTACGCACATCAAAGTTGCGGCTTTCGACCTTCTTTTGTGCCCGCTCTACGGCATTGGTCACCATCTTGTGCTCAATGGCTTCACCACGTTCCAGACCCAGCGCTTTCATCATGCGCTGCACACGATCAGAGCCGAACAGCCGCATCAAGCTGTCTTCCATGGAGAGGAAGAAGCGTGTTGAGCCCGGGTCTCCCTGACGCCCGGAACGCCCACGTAGCTGGTTGTCGATGCGCCGTGATTCATGGCGTTCGGAACCAATCACATGCAGGCCACCCGCCGCAAGCACTGCCTCGTGGCGCACCCGCCACTCTTCCCGCAACTGCTCTAGCTGGGCTTCGCTGGGATTGTCGAGCTTGGCCGCCTCGGCTTCCCAGTTACCGCCAAGCACAATATCGGTACCGCGACCGGCCATATTGGTGGCAATGGTAATCGCCCCGGGACGACCCGCCTGGGCAATGATCTCCGCCTCGCTCTGGTGCTGCTTGGCGTTGAGCACGTTGAAACTGAGCCCTTCTTGCTTCATCAAGCGCGCCAGGTATTCGGAGGTTTCAATCGAGGCGGTCCCCACCAGTACCGGACGCCCGGCCTCGGTCTCGGCCTTGACGTCTTTGATGATCGCTTCGAACTTCTCCTCGGCGGTGAGATAGACCAGGTCGTTCAGGTCACGCCGGGCCAGCGGCCGGTTGGTGGGGATGACGACTACATCCAGACCATAGATCTGGCGGAACTCGAAGGCTTCGGTATCGGCGGTACCGGTCATGCCTGAGAGCTTGTTATAAAGGCGGAAATAGTTCTGGAAGGTTGTCGAGGCTAGCGTCTGGCTTTCACGCTGCACCGGCACACCCTCCTTGGCTTCAACCGCCTGGTGCATACCTTCGGACCAACGCCGGCCCGGCATGGTGCGGCCAGTATGCTCATCGACAATCACTACCTGATTGTCAGCGACAATATAGTCGACGTCACGGTGATAGAGATGCCGGGCACGCAATGCCGAATGCATGTGCTGTAGCAGATTGAGGTTCTGTGCGGCATAGAGCGAATCCTCTTCACCCAATAGCCCCTCGGCACGCATCAGCTCTTCGACCTTGGTGTGTCCCTGCTCGGTGAGCTCGACCTGTTTCTGCTTCTCGTCGAGGATGAAGTCGCCGCTCGCCGGCACATCGTCATCCTCGGAAACCTCACCCTTCTCCAGCTGGGTCGCCAACCGATCCACTACCTTGTAAAGCTCGGTATTCTCATCAACGGCACCCGAGATGATCAGCGGCGTACGCGCCTCATCAATAAGAATGGAGTCAACTTCATCAATAATGGCGAAGTTGAGGCCGCGTTGGACTTTATCTTCCAGCGAGAAAGCCATGTTGTCGCGCAGGTAGTCAAAGCCGTACTCGTTATTGGTGCCGTAAGTGATATCACAAGCGTAGGCAGCCCGCTTCTCTTCTGCCGTCTGGCCAGCATAGATGATGCCCACGCTAAGCCCGAGAAACTCATATAGCGGACGCATCCACTCGGCATCGCGCCGCGCCAGGTAGTCGTTCACCGTCACGACATGAACCCCTTTGCCCGGCAGGGCATTGAGGTAGACCGCCAGGGTCGCGACCAGCGTCTTGCCCTCACCGGTCTTCATTTCGGCAATGCGCCCGCGGTGCAACGTCATGCCGCCCGTCATCTGAACATCAAAATGGCGCATGCCCATGATGCGCTTGCCAGCTTCGCGCACTGTGGCAAAGGCCTCGGGGAGTAGCTTGTCCAGGCTCTCGCCGGCAGCAAGGCGCTCGCGCAACTCCTCTGTACGCGCCTGCAGGGCTGCATCCTCGAGCACTTCGAGCTGTGGCTCCAAGGCATTGATCTGCGCCACTTGGCGCTGCATGCGTTTGACTTCCCGGTCGTTTTTGGAACCAACGACTTTACGTAACAAAGAATTGATCATGAAAGGCCCGTATCTGCATATAACCATCAGCCGCAACCAGGAGATGCTGCGAACATCTCGGGCGGCAACGAAAAAAGTCAGGCAAAGCGGGGGGTTGTAGGCGGTCCACGGCGGGTCAACACATCGTGATCTGCAGTATTGCGTGGCTTGTCAACGGGCAGGGGGGAGCGACGAGTGCGCCGCACCGAGACGGCATGAAGTCGCCGCGGCCACCATGGCAAGGCACGCCGGCGTGCCACATAGCGGCAACGTGCGCGCATCAGAGTCGGTGCCAGGATGCAGGTCTGTACCGCGCGTTCGGCCAGACGCAGTGTCTCGGCCTGGGTCAGGCCCGCCGGCAGCAGACAGCTGACCAGCAACCCCGCCAACCACCAACGAGAATAGAGTCGATAGCGTGAGGCTCCAGCCGACTGGCCGGAGACGCTACGATTCTGTGCTTGGGGGGCGGTCATGCTGTCGCGGCTCTCCGAGCGTGTTAGGCTACACAAATCAGTGCAATGGCGGAAACAAGCCCATGAGTATAAAGGTTAAGCGTCCGCGCGCACAGCCCATCTCGCGCCTGCTGGGGAGTCAAGCAGAACTGGCCCCGCTGATGCGTACGGCGAACCTGATCAGTCGCGCCCAGCAGCACTTGCGTGACCACCTGCCGGCGGAAGTCGCCGAACACCTTTTCGTCGGTGGCTTTCACAACGGCAAACTGACATTGATCACGGACCGTGCCGTCTGGCTGACCTGGCTACGCTACGAGCAAAAGAACCTGCTTGATTGCTTGCATCAGCTGCCAGAATTCATGGCGGTGACCGGCTTCACCCTGAAGGTGCGTCCCGTCCGCCCACTCAAGGTCCCGCCACGGCAGGTACGCAAGCTGCCGCAACCGGCGGCCGCTGAGATCTCGGCCTGCGCTGCGGACATCGACAACCCGCGACTCAGGCAGGCACTACAGCGCCTGGCAGCGCACGCCGAGCGCGATACGTAGAAGCTTGCCAAGTGCCTCAGGCGAGAACATAGGTAACACCATCCACTTCCACTTCGCGAATATCGGCATAATCAACCGTTACACCGTTAAGGTCTCCCGGATCACCTTCATGCTCCAGCAGCGTGGTTTCAGGCACGACTTTAACGCCAGTCACGCCAACATGCTGCACCCGTGCGGAAAGGCGCTTACCCTCCCGCTCAATCACCAGGCGCTCACCAAACATGCAGCGCCTGACTTGAGTCAGCAACTCATTTGCATCCACTTGCCTGATCGTCATGATTCCTCCTTGAAACAAACCAACCGATCAATACTGTTCATAGGTGCCGATACGCACTGCTACCTTTAATGTAGGAGATCATCCGCACCTGCGTCATCCCGAACAGGCAAGTCGTCAGGCTCCAAGAGCGCACCCTCGACTTTCTCCGCAAGCCAGCCTGTCCATTCAGCTTACGAATAGAGCCTGTCATTATTTCGATTGTGTGACGCAACAGAATCTCACTACTGTAGAATGCGCGTTACGTTATCTGCGTTGATCGTGTTGGTGTACTGAGCCGTACCGGTAAACTCGGCATGGCCCTATCACACGTAATCCCACAACCACAGTGGACAGGGAACCCATCATGAATTTCAAGAAAAAACTACTGGCTTCCATTATTGGTACCGCCATGGCGGGCGTTGCCCTGGCTCCCCTTGCCGCCAGCGCTGAAACCTTGAGAGTCGGCTATGCGGCCGATGTCGAAACACTGGACGTGCATGAGCAACTGTCCGGTGGCGTATTGCGTTTCTCCCACATGTCTTTCGACCCACTGGTGCGCTGGACCAAAGATTTCCAGTTCGAACCACGCCTGGCGACGGCATGGGAACAGGTCGACGATACGCACATGCGTCTGACGCTGCGTGAAGGTGTGACGTTCCACTCGGGGAATGAATTCACGGCCAAGGATGTGGTCTGGACGCTTGAGCGTTTGAAAGAGAGCCCCGATTATCGGGCCATTTTCGAACCCATCGAAAGTGTCGAAGCCATCGACGATTACACCGTTGAAATCACCACGACCGAACCCTATCCCCTGCTACTCAACCTGGCGACCTACGTCTTCCCCATGGATAGCGAGTTCTATACCGGCGAAACCGAGAACGGCGGCGACAAAGCCGAGATCGTCAAGGCAGGGAACTCTTTTGCCTCACGTAATGTTTCCGGTACCGGCCCGTTCATCGTGACCGACCGCCGCCAGGGGGTTCGCGTTGATTTCGAGCGCTTCGAGGATTATTGGGATACGGAAAGCCCCGGCAACGTTTCACGCATTATCCTGACACCTATCGCGGAAAATGCCTCACGGGTAGCCGCCCTGCTATCGGGCGGAGTCGATTTCATCGATGCCGTACCCCCTAATGACCTGGACCGTATACGTGAAGCCGATGGCGTCGACCTCATCGAAATTGCCGGTACTCGTATCATTGGCTTCCAGCTCAATGAAGCGCGCGTAGAAGCCTTCCAGGATCCGCGTGTACGCCAGGCAGTGGATCTTGCCATTAACCAGGAAGGGATTGTCGACCGCTTGATGCGAGGCTTCGCCACACCGGCCGGCCAGTTCTCACCGGCGGGTTATTCCGGTCACAACCCGGACCTGGTACCACGCTATGATCTCGAGCGCGCCCAGGAACTGATGGCCGAAGCAGGTTATGAAGACGGATTCAGCGTTGACATGATCGCGCCCAACAACCGCTACGTGAATGACGCCCAGATTGCCCAAGCTGTTGCCAACATGCTGTCGCGCATCAATATCGACGTCAATCTGCGCACCATGCCGCTGGCCCAGTACTGGCCGGAATATGACACTCGCCAATCGGATATCGCCATGCTGGGCTGGCACTCCGATACCGAAGATACCGCCAACTTCTTCCAGTACCTGAGCTTCTGTATCGATGAAGAGAGCGGTGTCGGCCAATACAACTACGGCGACTACTGCAACGAAGAAATCGATGCACTGGTGACCGCAGCTGATAGCGAAACCGATCTCGAAAAACGTGGCGAGATGCTGCGCGAAGCCGAGGCCATGCTGTATGAAGATGTCGGCTTCATTACGCTGCACTGGCAAAACCTGGGCTACGCAGCAAGGGAAAATGTCAATATCGACCCAGTCGTCAACGCCATTGACTTCCCCTACCTGGGCGACCTCGTTATCGAGCGCTGATCAAGTTCAGCACTTCGCCAGTGATTGCATAAACGTTCACTGTTTAGCAAGGATACTTCGCTCTCCCGTGCCGTGGGGAGCGAAGCTTTTCTTGTCGCGAAATCAGACGCATCAAGTAGTGATATCCCACTTCATGTAACGATAAGGTGGCGTACGCCATGATTGCTTTTTTAATCAAGCGGCTGATGCATGCAATAGTCGTGATGTTTGTCATCAGCGTGCTGGCTTTCGCCATACAGGACAATCTGGGCGACCCTGTCCAGCAAATGGTCGGCCAATCGGTTCCAGAGAGTGAGCGCGAAGCACTGCGTGAGCGGCTCGGTCTTAATGATCCCTTCCTCGTCCAATATGGGCGCTTCGCCAAGAACGCCCTGCAGGGTGATTTCGGCTACTCCTACTTTTACCGTGAGCCGGCACTGGAAGTTATTGCGCGCCATCTGCCGGCCACGCTTGAACTCGTCTTTGCAGCTACCCTGCTCATCGTAGTTTTTTCGGTACCCGTCGGGGTTTATAGTGCCATCAAGCCGCGCTCCCCTATCTCGCGATTCTTCATGGGCGCTTCCATCATAGGGATTTCCATCCCCGTATTTCTTACCGCTATCGTCCTGATTCAGATATTTGCCATCGGTGTGACGGTAACGCTTTTTCCCGACAATACCGCCTGGGGGGCATGGCTAAACAGCGCCCTTTCCACTCAGGGCAATATGCCCTCATTTGGGCGCGGCTATGATCTCGTACATGTCGCCGGTCACTGGGACACCAATTTGGCAAGCTGGGACGGGATACGCCACCTCGTACTGCCCGCGATCTCATTGGCCTCTATCATGCTGCCTCTGTTTATTCGGCTGATTCGGGCGGAAATGATGGAAGTCCTGCAATCCGAATACGTGAAATACGCTCGGGCCAAGGGCATCTCCATGCGTCGGGTCTACTTCGTGCATGCGCTCAAGAACACCATGCTGCCCGTCATCACTGTCGGTGGCGTACAAATCGGAACCATGGTGGCCTATACCATCCTGACCGAAACCGTTTTCCAGTGGCCGGGCATGGGCCTTATGTTCCTGGATGCCATCAACCGGGCCGATATCCCGCTGATCGTGACCTACCTGATGGTGGTCGGCATTATTTTCGTGGTGACCAATACGATTGTGGATCTGATCTACGGCCTGGTGAACCCCACTGTTAAACTGACCGGTAAGCCCGCATGAGCCTGTCTACTACGCCTACGCCAACCCGCTGGGAACGTTTCCGCGACTCCTATGTCTGGTACAGTTTCAAGCGTGACCGTACAGCCCAGCTGTGTCTGGCGGTATTCCTGTGCCTGGTTGTCGCTGCCTTCTGCGCTCCGTTACTCGCACCTACCGATCCCTATGACCTGCGCCAGATCGATATTCTTGATTCTGAGCTGCCGCCCTTCTGGATCGATGGCGCCGACGAACGGTATACCCTGGGCACCGATGCACAAGGCCGCGACCTCTGGTCAATCATTCTCTATGGCACACGCGTATCGCTGTTGATCGGCTTCGGCGCCGTGATCCTTCAGGCGCTGCTGGGTGTCACATTCGGCTTGATGGCAGGGTATCTCGGCGGACGTGTCGACGCCTTTCTGATGCGCCTGGCGGATATCCAGCTCTCGTTCTCCACCCTGATGGTGGCCATCGTGGTCGGTGCCGTTGTCAAGGCCACTCTCGGCAGCAGCTTTTATAGTCAATATGCAGTGCTGATGCTGGTATTGATCATCGGCCTGGCCGAATGGCCACAGTATGCGCGCACCGTTCGTGCTTCAGTACTGGCTGAAAAGAACAAGGAGTATGTCGATGCCGCCCGCGTCATGGGCTTGCGCAGCAGACGCATCATGTTCCGCCATGTGCTGCCCAATACGCTATCGCCCATTTTCGTCATCTCCACGGTACAGATCGCCAACGCCATCATCTCGGAAGCGGCGCTCTCCTTTCTCGGCCTGGGAATGCCCGAGACGCACCCTTCACTCGGTTCGCTGATCAAGGCAGGCTTCGACTATATCCAATCCGGCTCCTGGTGGATCACGCTAATTCCCGGCGCGGTGCTGGTGGTTCTGGTGCTGTCGATCAACCTGCTGGGCGATTGGCTGCGTGATGTGATGAACCCACGACTGTACAAGGGCTGAGGCGACCATGGCACTACTTGAAGTCAACCAACTGGACGTCCGCTTTGCGCTACGCCAAGGCGAAGTCCGCGCCCTGCGCGATGTTACCTTCAGCCTGGAACGGGGTGAGCGTCTGGGCATCGTGGGCGAGTCCGGGGCGGGCAAGTCCGTCGCGGCATTCTCGCTGCTGAACCTGATTTCCAAGCCGGGCTTCATCGCCGGCGGCGATATCATCTTCGATGGTCAGCCCCTGACCCAAATGACCGAACGCGAGCTACGCAAGATACGTGGCAACCGCATCTCGATGATCTTTCAGGATCCGATGATGACCTTGAATCCCGTGTTGTCGATCGGTGATCAAATGGTCGAGTGTCTGAAAGCGCATCGGCGCATCTCGACCCGCGAAGCGCGGGCCATCGCCCTTGACCGCCTGCGTCAGGTGCAGATTCCATCCCCGGAAAAGCGTCTTGATCAATACCCGCATGAACTCTCGGGTGGTATGCGGCAGCGGATCATCATCGCTATTGCCCTGCTGCTGGATCCCGACATCATCATCGCCGATGAGCCCACCACCGCACTCGATGTCACCATTCAGGCGGAAATCATGGCGCTGTTACTGGCGCTGTGTGAAAGCCACGATGTCGCCCTGATTCTCATCACCCATGACCTGGGTGTGGTCAGCCAGGTAACGCAACGTATGCTGGTCATGTACGCCGGACGCGTCATCGAGCAAGGGCCTACGCGGGAGATCATCAATGACCCCCAGCATCCCTACACCCAGGGATTGCTCAACGCCCTGCCCCAAATGGCCACACCCGGCGAAAAACTCAACCAGATTCGTGGCAGCATGCCGTCCTTGACCCACCTTCCCAGCGGCTGTGCCTTTCATCCACGTTGCGACTTCATTAACCGCGCTGATGGAGCGCCGCGATCCGCTTGCATCAAGCAGGTCCCCGGGTTCGTGACTTCCGGTCATTGCCGTGTCGCCTGCCACATGGTCGCTGAAATGCTGGAGGAACGCCGCTTGAAAGAGGAAACCCCATGAGTGCGCAGGCAAATACCCATGCAGCCCCCACTACGGCTGTTCAGGACAGCGAGGCCTCTGCCCAGCCACTGCTCCAGATTCGAAACTTGAGAAAGCGCTTCTCCCTGTCAGGAGATTTTCTTGACCAGTTGCGCTTCAAGGGTGGCAAGCTGGTACGCCATCAAGAGTACGTACATGCCATAAACGGGGTCAGCCTGGACATCCAGCGTGGCGAGGCGCTCTGCGTGGTGGGAGAATCCGGCTGTGGCAAGTCGACCGTTGCACGTACGGTAATGGGGCTGATCGCTCCTTCATCAGGTGAGATCCATTACGATGGAGCGCGCATCGACCAGCTGAATTCACGCCAGCTGCTGCCCTACCGCAAGCGCATGCAGATGATTTTCCAGAATCCCTATGCCTCACTGAACCCTCGCATGACGATTCAGCAAACTCTGGAAGAGCCCTTGCGCCTGCACCACCCCGGCTGGAACCGCCAGCAGGTTACCGACAAAGTGAAAGAGGTGATGCACTCCGTCGGCATCAATCCCGACTGGGGCAAACGCTTTGGACATGAGTTTTCGGGTGGCCAGCGCCAGCGTATCGCCATCGCCCGCGCACTCGCCGTTGATCCCGAATTTATTGTCGCCGATGAACCCATCTCCGCACTGGATGTCTCGATCCAGGCCCAAGTCCTCAACCTGTTGATGGAAGCCCAGCAACAACGGCACCTGACCTACTTGTTCATTACTCACGATCTCGCGGTAGTCGAACATTTCGGCACCCGGGTGGCCGTCATGTATCTCGGTACCGTATGCGAAATCGCCACGACCGCGACACTGTTCGCCCAACCCCGTCATCCCTATACTCAGGCGCTGCTCTCATCGATTCCGCGCCTTGACGATGATCGTCCCCAACATATTCGTCTCTCTGGTGAAGTGCCTACGCCCGTCGACCTGCCCAGCGGCTGTGTTTTCCATGGCCGTTGCCCGTATGCCAACGAGCGCTGCAAGCAGGAAATTCCCGTGCTGCAAGCCCAGGGTGATGGTACACAGGTCGCGTGCCACGCTGTTGAAGAAGGCCGTTTATGAACGCGGCACTTGACATTATGACGAGGTAAGGCATGGAACTCCGCTGGCTGGAAGACTTTATCGCCCTGGCCAGAACCCGGCACTTTTCACGTGCGGCGGAAGAGCAACATGTGACACAGCCCACCTTTTCTCGCCGCATCAAGTTGCTGGAAGAAGAGATGGGAGTCACGCTGATCAACCGACAAACGCTGCCCCTGTCGTTGACTCCCGCCGGCGAGGAGTTTTTGACGCTGTGCGAGCAGGTCACCGAGCGCGTGCGGCTGACCCATGAGCGCCTGCGCGATATTCATGCCGGTCAGATACGGCGGGTCATGGTGGCGGTTCCCCAAAGTCTCTTGACCCACTTTTTTCCTGGCTGGGTTGAGCAGGTCGGCTGGCACGAGCGTCTCCAGCCTTATATACGCGCCACAGGCTGGGTGGCGAATGACTATTTCCAGGCGCTGCACCGTGGAGAGTGTGACCTGGCGCTGTGCTACTGGCCGGTTGAGCGCTGCGACCTGGATATCGATACGAGTGCCTGTCATTACCGCGTCATTGGCCAGGAGCGTTTGATTCCGGTGACGATTCCCGGCCTGGATGGACAACCGGACACTGCCTTGCCGGGCAGTCGCCAGCACCCCGCTGCATGGCTCGCCTACCCCAAACGCAGCCTGTTCGGCGCCGCCTTGAAAGCGCATCTGGCGCGCATGAAAGAGACTCCCCATCTGACCGTCCAGAGTGAAACCCTGCATGCTGTCAGCCTCAAGGAACTGATCCAGCTTGGCTATGGCATGAGCTGGCTACCCGAACGCAGTGTCATGTCAGAACTTGAACAAGGCACCCTGGTACGTGCAGGCGATACACGTTGGGACATACCCCTGGAAATACGCCTGTTCCGCCACAAGCGGCAGCACCACATTGAGCTGGATGAGCTCTGGAGTGCTCTCGCCACTCACTATTATCGCAAGTCTCCCTAGAGGATGATCATGTCTCCCACGTTTTCCATGCCAAGCCTTTCCGGCACATCACTTGCCGAACTCCAGCGCCGACACATACACGATCTGCAGAAAGCCTACGAAGAGGTCATGACGGTTTTTTCAGTCGAGGCAATCGCTATCTACAGCGGCCATGCCATGCCCTACTTCGGCGACGATCAAACTCCCGCATTTCAAACCTATGCGCACTTCCTGCACTGGGCACCTCTGCCCGAGGTTCAACATAGCTGGCTACTCATCCGCAAAGGCGCCCGACCTGTGCTATTCCTCTATGCACCCGAGGATTACTGGCACTTGCCTGCCCAGTTGCCTGAAGAAGCCTGGATCGATGAATTTGATGTGCGGCCATGCAGCGAAACGACCCCACCACCGCTGTGCAAGCACACCGCCATCATTGGCGATGTCGACGCCCTGGCTGCCACCGGCTCATTAGTCGGCGTTATCCAGCCGGAAGCCCTGCTGCGGGCTCTGGATGAACTGCGCATGTATAAAAGTGACTACGAAGTCGCCTGTCTGCGCGAAGCCAACCGCTACGCCATTGCCGGCCATCAAGCCGCGCTGACAGCGTTTCAAGGTGCCAGCAGTGAACTGGATATTCAGCTGGCCTATCTGGCCGCCAGCCGTCAGCGTGAATCCCTGGTGCCCTATCAGAACATCGTGGGGTTGAATCAGCACGCGGGAGTCTTGCACTACCAACATTATGACATTGACGCTCCTCGGCATCGCTATAGCCTGCTGGTCGATGCCGGCCATCGCTATCGTGGTTACTGCGCCGACCTGACCCGTACCCACGCAGGATCCGACGCCCCCTCCCCCTTTGCCGAACTCATCCAGGCTGTCACGGCGATCAAGGACAGCATCATCGACGCCATCGCACCCGGAGTCAGCTTTCTTGAGTTACATGAACAGATGCACCATCACCTGGCCGAGGCATTGATCACTCACGATCTTTTTCATGGCTCGGCCGAACAGGCCATTGCAGCCGGTGTGACGCGTGCTTTCTGCCCACATGGCCTGGGCCACTCGCTGGGCCTGCAAGTACATGATGTGGCGGGAAAGCGCCAGCCCGACGGCTCTCCTTCACCGGCTCCCGACCTGCACCCGGCCCTGCGCCTGACCCGCACCCTTCGCCCCCACATGGTGGTCACCGTCGAACCCGGCTGCTATTTCATCCCCATGCTGCTGGACCCGTTACGCACCCAGCCGCTACCCATCAACTGGACGTTGGTGGATCAGCTATCGGTTTGCGGCGGCATACGCGTAGAGGATAACGTACTCGTAACCGCTGATAAGCATCAGAATCTAACCCCATCTTTTTGAACAAATGGAACCCGAGCTTCAAAACCCTTGTCACACTTTTTGTGCTTACCCTGTTAATGACACCTAAAAGGATTTAGACATGAAAAACTGGGACGTGAAGAACTGGTTAATCGCCGTATTTTGTCTCACCGGCATGTTGGCTCTGGCCGGTTGCTCCAATGACCATCTGATTCACACCACTGATGGGCAGAGCATTGAAGCAAGCGACAAACCGGAACTCGATGAAGAGACCGGCATGCTCGAATATGAGGACCACAGCGGTCGCGACAACCAGATCCAGCAGGATAACGTGCGCGAGATCAAGGAACGTTAAAAGGAAGAGTACCTACATGACCATCAAGGCCTACGGCGCTCATGCTGGCGACCAGCCACTCGAAGCCATGGATATCACCCGCCGTGCGCCTGGCGCGCAGGACGTTCAGATCGACATTGCCTTCTGCGGGGTATGTCACTCGGACATTCACCAGGTACGCGCCGAATGGGCCGGCACGCTATTTCCCTGCGTGCCAGGCCATGAAATCGTCGGGTACGTCTCGGCTGTCGGCGATGCGGTTTCCGGCTTCAAGCCCGGCGACCTGGTGGGCGTGGGCTGTATCGTCGATAGCTGCCGGCATTGCGCAGACTGCGCCGAGGGTTTGGAAAACTACTGCGACGGGATGGTTCCCACGTATAACGGCCCCAGCGCAGATGCACCTGGCCACACACTGGGTGGTTATGCGGAGCAGATTGTGGTGGATGAGCGCTATGTGCTGCGCATTCGCCACCCAGAAGCGCAACTGGCTGCTGTAGCACCGCTGCTGTGTGCAGGTATTACCACCTGGTCACCGTTGCGCCACTGGCAGGTCGGGCCGGGCCACAAGGTCGGTATCGTCGGTATCGGTGGATTGGGGCACATGGGCATCAAGTTGGCCAATGCCCTGGGGGCACAGGTGGTGGCTTTCACTACTTCCGAATCCAAACGCGAGGCCGCCAAGGCATTGGGCGCGCATGAAGTTGTTGTTTCGCGTAATCCTGACGAGATGGCCGCCCATGCCGGGAGCCTGGACTTCATTCTCAATACCGTGGCTGCACCCCATGACCTTGATGCTTTCATTACGCTGCTCAAGCGCGATGGCACCATGGCACTGGTCGGTGCACCGGCGACACCACACCCCTCACCCGGCGTATTCAACCTGATTCTCAAGCGTCGCAGTCTGGCCGGCTCCTTGATCGGCGGCATTCCCGAAACCCAGGAAATGCTCGATTTCTGTGCCGAGCACGGCATCGTTGCCGATATCGAAATGATACGCGCCGACGAAATCAATACCGCCTACGAGCGCATGATGCAGGGCGATGTGAAGTATCGCTTCGTTATCGATAACGCATCGCTTACCTCAGCCGGCACCCTTTGATTAAGAGCTTATAGCCGCACCAATCTCGTAGTCAGTGACAAACGACAAAAAAGCGGCGGGCCATGCCCGCCGCAAACCACCGATCAGTCGCCTGACCGAGAGAGATGCCCGTAGTGATCAAATTTCGAAACCGCGACCGAAATCCACCTCTGACAACGCCATCAGTGATTCGGCACCCGCCTGGATGCACTGGACATGGGTACGGGTACGCGGCAACAGACGCTGGAAGTAGAAGCGTGCCGTCTTGACCTTGGTTTCATAGAACGCAGTATCATCGCTACCGGCGGCAAGTGCGGCTTGCGCCTGCTTGGCAGCCCGGGCGAAGAGGTAAGCGAGGGTCACGTAGCCGGAGTACATCAGGTAATCGACACTGGCAGCCCCGACTTCCTCACGATCATTCATCGCTTTCATGCCAACACCCATGGTCAGCTCGCCCCACTCGGCATTCAGCTTGGCCAGCGGCCCGACAAATTCGGCCAGCTCGGCATTGCCCGCCTCGGCCTTGCAGAACTTGTGAATCTCCTTGGTGAAGACCTTGAGGCTCTCGCCCTGGCTCATCAGTACCTTGCGGCCCAGCAGATCCAGTGCCTGGATACCGGTAGTACCTTCGTAGAGCCGCGTGATACGTGAATCACGTACCAACTGCTCCATGCCCCACTCTTGAATGAAACCATGGCCGCCAAAGATTTGAACACCTTCGTTGGTTGCCTCAAAGCCCACCTCGGTAAGGAAAGCCTTGACGATTGGCGTCAGCAGGCCAAGCAAAACCTCGGCTTGCTCGCGCTCGGCGTCGTCGTCACTACTCTCGACGATATCCACCATCTGCGCAGTATAGAGCACCAACATGCGCCCACCTTCGGCGAAGGCCTTCTGGGTCAGCAGCATGCGCCGCACGTCAGGGTGGACAATGATCGGGTCGGCAGGTTTCTCCGGCGCCTTGGGACCTGACAGGGCACGCATCTGCAAACGATCTCGCGCATAGGCCAGCGCATTCTGGAAGCTCGCCTCGGTAAGGCCCAGCCCTTGGATCCCGACACCGATACGGGCAGCGTTCATCATGGTGAACATGCAGGCCAGCCCCTTGTTGGGTGCCCCCACCAGGAAACCACGCGAGGTATCGAAGTTCATCACACAGGTAGCGTTACCGTGAATGCCCATCTTGTGCTCGAGCGAGCCGCAGGCAACGCCGTTCCGTTCGCCGGGGTTGCCCTCGCTATCAGGTAAATACTTGGGTACGACAAACAGAGAAATACCCTTGGAACCTTCCGGGGCGTCGGGTAACTTGGCCAGCACCAGATGCACGATGTTCTCGGCCAGGTCATGGTCACCCGCAGAGATGAAGATCTTGGTACCGGTAATCTCGTAGGCGCCATCCGCAGTAGGCACAGCACGGGTCTTGATCAAGCCCAGATCGGTGCCGCAGTGCGGCTCGGTAAGACACATGGTGCCGGTCCAGACACCCTCTACCAGCTTGGTCAGGTAGGTCGCTTTCTGCTCTTCGGTACCATGATGACGCAGAGCATCAGCGGCACCATGGGAAAGCCCTGGATACATGCCCCAGGCCAGGTTGGTGGAACACACCATTTCGTTGAGCGCCATGGCCAGTGAGTGGGGCAGCCCCTGGCCGCCCTGCTCCGGATCCGCCGCCAGGCCCGGCCAGCCACCTTCAACGTACTGCTGGTAAGCCTCCTTGAAGCCTTTAGGCGCCTTGACTTCGCCATTCTCCAGGGTGCAGCCTTCCTGATCTCCGCTCTGATTCAGTGGCAACAACACCTCGCGGGAAAAGCGTGCCCCCTCTTCCAGGATAGCGGCCACGATATCGGGAGATGCCTCTTCACCGCCCGGCAAACGGGCATAGTGAGCGGGATAATCAAACATTTCGTCCATCACGAAGCGAAGATCGCGCAGGGGGGCCTGATAATCGGGCATCTCTACTCTCCAAGGTGTTTCTGCAATTGGTACCAGCAAACGAGGCGCTTTCAAACATTCGTTTGAAACTAGCCTTCCTGTCGCCTCCAGTCAAGCGCTTGTTTGAAGTTAGGGAAAAATAGCATATTACTTTAGTCGCGCACTGAGTCGTGTTGAACTGCCGATCAAAAAGAGCCCGCCAGAGAGGCGGGCTAGCGGGGCAAGAGGCAGCTATGCGCTCACTGCATACGAATTCCCCCATCGAGACGAATCACCTCACCATTGAGCATGACGTTGGTAATAATGTGCTCAACCAGGCGCGCAAACTCATCGGGCTCCCCCAGCCGCTTGGGAAACGGTACCGAGGCTGCCAGCGCCTTGGCCGCCTCATCGGGAATCTCGCTCATCATCGGCGTCTGGAAGACCCCGGGCGCAATCGCCATCACGCGTACGCCATGGCGCGACAGCTCCCGCGCTGCGGGTAGGCTCATGCCCACCACACCCGCCTTGGAAGCACTGTAGGCACACTGTCCTACCTGGCCGTCAAAGGCGGCAATCGAAGCGGTATTGATGATCACCCCACGCTCGCCGTCTGCATTGGCAAGGTTTTTGGCCATGGCGGCGGCAGCCAGGCGCATCACGTTGAAAGTGCCCACCAGATTGATCTGCACTGTACGTGCATAGGCCTCAAGATCCGCGGGGTTACCCTCGCGGTCAACCAACTTGGCGACACTGACCACGCCGGCACAGTGCACCACGCCAGCCAGCCCCTGCTCCCCACCCAGCTCAAGGCTGACATCAACCGCCCTTTGCATGTCTGCGGCCGACGTTACGTCGCCACGTACCGCACGAGCCACCTGGCCAAGTTTCGCCGCATGGGCTTCGACGGCGTCGTTCAGGTCGCAGAGCACGACGTGTCCCCCGCCGGCAACGAGGCGCTCAGCCGTGGCTGCTCCCAGTCCGGAGGCGGCGCCAGTAATCAGAAAGGTACGGTCCTTCACTTGCATGCAGGGCTCTCCTGGTTCATTTTTCGGCCGCCGCTGCCGCTTTCTCGGCGGCATCGGTGCGCAGTTTAAAGCGCTGAATCTTGCCACTGGGGGTCTTGGGCAAGGCCTCGACAAACTCAATCACCCGGGGAAAAGCGTGGGTGGAGAGACGTTCACGCACGCGCTGGCGAATTTCGTCGGCCAACGCATCGCTCGCTTCAAAGCCTTCCCGCAAAACGATATAGGACTTGATCACCTCACCACGAATTTCATCGGGCTGCCCCACGGCGGCGGACTCCGCTACCGCCGGGTGGGTGAGTACGGTGTTTTCCACATCGGTGGGACCGACCCGGTAGCCTGCCGTTGTAATGATGTCGTCGTCCCGCCCGGCGAACTGGAAGGTGCCATCCTCATTGCGCACCACGACATCGCCCGTCAGGTAGTAGCCATTGGCGAAGGGGTGCTTCTCCTGCCAGGTGTAACCCGCAAAAAAGTGGGCCGGAGAGTGCTCGATATCCACCGCCAACACGCCTGGCTGCCCCGCAGGCAACTCATTGTGCTCGGCATCCAGTATTGCCAGCCGATAGCCGGGCATCGGCACCCCCATGGCACCAACATGCTTGGGATGCCCCAAGGCATGATGGTTACAGCAAGTCATGCCGGTTTCGGTCTGACCATAATGATCCATTACCGGGCAACCCAGCGCACGCTCCACCCAGGTGACCACTTCGGTGTTGAGTGGCTCGCCAGCCGAGCTGGCCACACGTAGCTCAAGCTCACTATGGGCCTCATCGAACAGCCCCGAAGCCTTCATCAACCGGTAGGCGGTAGGCGCGGCGGCAAAGTTGTTGATGCGATGACGGCGCATGAACTCAAGCGCTCCCTCTGCGGTGAAACCCGCCTCGCAGAAATGCGTCGTCACACCCAGCAATAATGGTCCCGCGATGGCGTAGTAGAGGCCATAGGCCCAGCCAGGATCGGCCATGTTCCAGAAGCGGTCGCTCTGGCGCAGATCGATGGCGAGCTCCATGTAAAGCGCAAAGGCTGGCATACCGGAGAGTGGCACCGCCACCCCCTTGGGCTTGCCCACGGTACCGGACGTGAACATCTGGAGGAAAGGTGCGCCTGGCGCCAGACGCGGTGGTGTCGTCTCGATCGGCGAACAGGCGAGCGCGACACGCCAGTCAAAATCGTCGGCATACGCCGCACTCGGCCCACCTACAGCCAATACCGGTGGGCACTGGTCGAGACCGTCAAACTTGGCACGATTGGCGTGATCGGTGATGACCAACCGGGTATTGGCACGCCCCAGGCGATAATCAACGGCATCAGGTCCAAAAGCGGTAAACAGTGGTTGGTAGACAGCCCCGATGCGCCAAGTAGCCAGCACAGTGATCAGCAGTTCGGCCGAACGCGGCAGCATGCAAGCAATACGGTCTCCCACTCCCAGGCCGCGCTCGGCAAACCAGCCGGCCAGCCTGGCGCTTTCGGCTTCCAGTTCAGCATAAGAAAGACGCCTGACCTTGCCCTGCATGTCTTCATGAATCAATGCAATAACTTCACCACGACCAGCACGCAAATGACGACCGCAGCAAGCCTCATAGGCGTTCAGCTTGCCATCCCCATGATCATCGAGCCGTGCGATGGCATCAGCGATGGAGAACTGCTCCAGATAGGTGGAGTATTCAGGAAGCTTTGGGGTACTCATGACAGGACCGCCCTCTTGTGCTTGTTGTATTTGTGCGCGTGATCGGCTGCTTGTGCTTAACAGGCTCTCTTCTATTTAGTCCAGTTAACGTAAACGGTAACCAAGCAAGCGCTTGGTTCAAGGCTAAAAACAAACTGTCGACGAAGCAAGGTCAGGAGTTAACGGCTAGCGCTAGACCTTGGTCGATGAACTGGTTAAGTAGCAGCCGATGACACCATCATGCTCACCAGTTCACGGGCCAGATCTTCCGGTTTGTGAACCCCTTCGGGATCATACCAACGCACCGTCCAGTTCAATGCGCCCATAACGAAGCGCGATACCAGAAAGCGGTCACCCTCGATGAGTCCAGCCGCCAGTGCTTCATCAATCACCCGCTCCCAGAGCTCTTCATAGGCATCACGCAGATGGCTTAGATGCTCACGCGCCTTGGCATCAAGACTCCGCCACTCATAGAGTGCCACCACGTGAGCATTGCGGTCGGTCAGCAAGGTTTCCAGGTGTGCCCGGGCCATGGCGTGCAGTCTTTCATTCGGTGAGTCGCCGCACTCCGCCAATGCCTGCCGAGCCAATGTCAGCGCGTTATAGGTTCCCTCTTCGATAACCGCAGCGAGAATCTCCTGCTTGTCACGAAAATGGTGAAACAGGCTACCGGACTTGATACCCATTTCATGGGCGAGCATACGCACCGTGGTGCGATCAAAGCCCTCCTGAACGAAGAGCTGGGCTGCCTGGCGGATCAGTTCCTTGCGGCGTGGGGACTCGTTAACAACATTCATCGGGTTTACACTAGCGCTTGCTTGGTTGACCCTGAGAGAAACACAGCGGCGCAAACAGGTCAACGCACCATTGGCCTAGAACCCATTCGTTGAAACGGTGTAGATCACCGCTTCCCGGCGACAAATATAACGAACGAAACATAGAGGAGAGCGTCATCATGAGCAGCCCCACCGATATTGTATTTTTGGCCGCCACCCGCACCCCCATGGGCGGCATGCTGGGCGGACTCGCTGGCCTCACGGCTCCGGAACTTGCCGCCGCCGCCATTCGCGCCGCCATTGAGCGGAGCGGTATCGAAGCCAGTGCTATCGACGAAGGCATCATGGGCTGCGTCCTGCCGGGTGGCGTCAAGCAGGGCCCGGCCCGCCAGGCGATGCGCCAGGCCGGCATTCCCGACGCCAGTGGCGCCACCACCATCAACAAGCTGTGCGGCTCGGGCATGAAAGCCGCCATGCTGGCCCATGATCTGATTCGTGCCGGCAGTGGCGAGGTCATCCTGGCCGGTGGCATGGAGTCGATGTCCAATGCTCCCCACGTGCTCACCAAGGCGCGTGTCGGTTACCGCCTGGGCCATGGCGAGTTAAAGGATCACATGTTTCTCGACGGGCTTGAAGATGCCGAAACCGGCAAGCTAATGGGGGTATTCGCCCAGGATATTGCCGATGCGCGTGGCTACACTCGCGAGCGACTCGATGATTTCGCCATCGCTTCACTAGAGCGTGCCATGGCAGCTACCGAAGCGGGCCATCTGAATGCTGAAATGGCGCCGGTTACCGTCACCCACCGTAAGGGTGAAAGCGTAATCGAGCATGATGAACAGCCCTTCCAGGCCAGGCTCGACAAGATTCGTGAACTGCGTCCGGCCTTCGCCAAGGACGGGACCATCACCGCGGCCAACGCCAGTTCAATCTCGGACGGTGCCTCGGCATTGATTCTGTCCAGCGCAGCAGCAGCCGACAAGCTAGGTGCCAAACCGCTGGCACGCATGCTGGGCCACAGCACTCACTCGCAGCATCCCAGCGAGTTTACCATTGCCCCGGTAGGCGCAATCGACAAGCTGTTGAAAAAACTCGGCTGGAGCGTCGCGGACGTTGACTTGTTCGAGATCAATGAAGCCTTTGCCGTCGTCACCCTGCTGGCGATGGATGGATTGAATATTCCCCATTCCAAAGTCAACGTCTATGGCGGCGCCTGTGCCCAGGGCCACCCCATTGGCTCCACTGGCTCACGCATTATCGCTACGCTGATCCACGCCCTGCGTACCCAAGGCAAAAAACGCGGTATCGCCAGTTTGTG
>DXFC01000071.1 GCA_019114645.1 Candidatus Halomonas stercoripullorum | reverse complement strand
ACTCGCCGGCGTTGCCGGCGCTTTGCAGGTCTTTGAGGATTTGCTCGTACATATCGCCCAGCTCGTGGCGCTCGGCGGATTTGTTGAAGTTGATGCCATCCTGCAGCTTGTTGATGACCTGGCGCATGAGCTGACCGGACTTCATGTAGTTGTAGGCATCCACAAACACGTTGCGAATAACCACGCCCCGGTAGTCGTCACCGGCCGGCTCCAGGTTCTGCAGGCCCGGGAACAGGGTGTTGTCGATAAAGTTCTTGAGCTCATCGCCGGTCATGCCCTCCGGGTCGGCGGCCCAGTGGCGCCAGCGCAGCGGCTCGGGGATCGGCGAGCGGTAGGCGTCATCGAACATCTCCCACTCCTGCTCCCGGTCATCGAAGATCTTCAGGAACAGCATCCAGACGAGCTGACCAATGCGCTGGGCGTCGCCGTCGATACCAACGTCCTTACGCATGATGTCCTGGATAGATTTGATGGTGGAAGAGATGCTCATGGGGGTGTTGATTCC
The DNA here is from genome assembly GCA_019114645.1 of Candidatus Halomonas stercoripullorum. Classification (GTDB taxonomy): domain Bacteria; phylum Pseudomonadota; class Gammaproteobacteria; order Pseudomonadales; family Halomonadaceae; genus Halomonas; species Halomonas stercoripullorum. The sequence continues at coordinate 10,113 of DXFC01000071.1, read as the reverse complement.
TTGCGTTTCACAAACGATGCCAGCTATCCACAAGGTGTCGGGTTGGCACCGGCTGTGGATAAGGCGTAGTGGCTGAATAAGGGGTCGTACTGGTAATGGTAAACAACCCCGTAGGATACCGCTTACTCGCTGAACTGGTAGAGCGCGTCGCCCAGTTCGTTGACGGCGCGGGTATAGCCTGTCTTGCCGCCGAAAGCGTGAACCAGCTCCATAGGTGCGCCGATGGCGCTGAAAGGCGCGAGCGTTAGCACCTTGGGGTCTTCGATGGGCTCGATACCGGCATCAGCATACTTGTCGAGCAGCGATTCCAGCACACAGCGGGCCTGGCCTTCGTAGCGGGTGAAGATATCGCGCTTGCGTACTTGCTCGGCCCGCTCGCGGCGGGTCAGCGGCGGGCGGTCGAAGGCGATGTGGCAGATCACGTCAAAGGGGTCGGGCTCGTCGCCAAGCTTCTTGCCCAGCTCGTTAATCAATTCCTCCCAGAAAATGCCCTGTTCGGCCAGTTCGTCGAGAATTGCCTGCTTACGCTCGGCGGCGTGCCAGCGGCGCAGAAAAGCGTCGAGCGAGGCGAACTGCTCCTGTAGCTTCTTGCGGGTGTAGTCACGCAGGCTTTCGGTGATCAGATCGCCCTGGGCATCGAGATACTGCACTCGCTCGGCCACCACGCTCACTGCCACGTCGTTGACGACGTATTTGCGGCGGGGTTCGCGCGGCCCGCCGACCGGACCAAGGGCGAGGCTGTCATCACTCTGCCAGGTAGTGCCCGGCTCGACTTCATAGCCGTTCCAACCTGACTCGATACCTGCAGCGTTATCGGCGGCTGGCGGGTCCAGGGGTAGCTCGCCCGGGGGCAGTTCGTCATCCGGCGTAATGGGATCATCGGGCCTGGGCTGGTAAACCTTGACCGGGTCGCCATCGAAGTCAGGGTCGGCGAACAGCTCGGTGGCCTTCTTGAAGTCGAGGATGGTGAACCAGTGCTTGTGGTAGTCGTCGTTGATGCGGGTGCCGCGGCCGATGATCTGCTTGAACTCGGTCATCGACTGGATGCGCTGGTCGAGCACGATCAGCTTGCAGGTCTGGGCGTCGACGCCGGTGGTCATCAGCTTGCTGGTGGTGGCAATCACCGGGTAACGCTCTTCCGGGTTGATGAAGTTATCCAGTTCGGCCTTGCCTTCCTGCTCGTCGCCGGTAATGCGCATGACGTATTTACGGTTCTCTGCCACCCGTTTGGGGTTGAGGTTGACCAGCGCCTGACGCATGCGCTCGGCGTGGTCGATGTCCTCGCAGAAGACGATGGTTTTCTGGTAGGGATCACTGCCCTCCAAGAACTCGGTGATCTTGCGCGCCACCAGCTCGGTGCGCTGCTCCAGCACCAGATGCTTGTCAAAGTCGCGCTGGTTGTAGATGCGATCCTCGATCTCCTGGCCGAGCTTGTCGCGCTGCCCTTTGCTGGGACGCCAGCCCTGCAGGTCACGGTCGATATCCACGCGGATAACTTTATAGGGAGCCAGGAAACCATCCTCAATACCCTGCCTGAGCGAATAGGTGTAGAGCGGCTCGCCGAAGTAGTCGATGTTGGAGACCTCTTTGGTCTCCTTGGGCGTGGCGGTCAGGCCGATATGGGTGGCGGAAGCGAAGTAGTCGAGCACCCGGCGCCAGGCGGAATCCACCGCCGCGCTGCCCCGGTGGCACTCGTCGATCACCACCAGGTCGAAAAAATCCGGAGAGAACTGTTTGTAAATGTTCTGCTCGTCCTCGCTACCGGTGACGGCCTGGTACAGCGACAGGTAAATCTCGTAGGACGGGTTTACCGTTCGGTTGGTGACCTTGGTCATCGCCTGGCCGAAGGGCTTGAAGTCATTGTTTTTGGTCTGGTCGACCAGGATATTGCGGTCGGCGAGGAAGAGAATGCGTTTCTTCTGTTTGGCCTTCCACAGCCGCCAGATGATCTGGAAAGCGGTGAAGGTCTTGCCGGTGCCGGTGGCCATCACCAACAGAATGCGGTCCTGGCCGCGAGCCACTGCCTCCACGGTGCGGTTGATGGCGATACGCTGATAATAACGCGGGCTGCGACCACTGCCGTCATCGTAGTAGGGCTGCTCGACTATTGGGCGCTCGACCGGGCCGATGCCCTTATAGCGGCAGTAGCGCTCCCAGAGCATCTCCGGAGAAGGAAACTCGTCAAGGCCGAGGACAGTCTCGGTCTGGCTGCCCAGGCCGGTGCGGTCGTGAAATAGAAAGCCGTCACCGTTGCTGGAAAACACGAAAGGCACGTCCAAGGCGTCGCTGTAGGCTAGCGCTTGCTGCATACCGTCGCCCAGGCTGTGCTTGTTATCCTTGGCTTCGATTACCGCGATGGGCTGATTCTTCTGATAGCTGAGCAGATAGTCGGCGCGACGGCGCTTGCCGCGAATATGCATCCGCCCGCGTACGATGATACGGCCGGCGGTGAAGGACACCTCTTCGCGCACCTGGGTTTGGATGTCCCAACCGGCACGCTCAAGCGCTGGGGTGATGAACTTGGTGCAGATATCCCGTTCGCTGAGGGCCTTCTTGTCCATAGCAGCTACCTATAGGTGATGGCTTCTACTAGCATTACCGAAGTAGCTTACGGTATGTAACATGATTAATCACTTTGGCTGAAGTCGGCTTAGGCGACGAATGGGCAGTCACGAGCTTCAAGCGCAACTCTATTGAAGGGTATCCGGCCCAGAGGCCGGCTATGAGCTTGTCGAGAGCGGACAGTGGGATGCCGTCACGGATCAAGGCATCTGCACTGGCGCCGTAGGCTCCTCCCAGGAGTTCCAGAAGTGCACGCTCGATATCATGGTTAACCACGATTAAGGTCCGGACGAGGGATCTTGAGTCGTGTCGCATGGGGTAGTCTGATCAGATGTCAGGCTTAGCTGCTTGCTACCTAGAGCAGAGCACAACGCAAAACCGCCACACGGATTAATCCGTAAGTGGCGGTTTTTGCTATGTTTTTGGTCGGAGTAGCAGGATTCGAACCTACGACCTCTGCCTCCCGAAGGCAGCGCTCTACCAAGCTGAGCTATACTCCGATACTGCTTTTTTCGTCGTTGCTTCTGAGCCTAGCTTGAAAGCAACGGATGGGCATTATACTCAAAACCGCCTTTCTTGCAAGGGCCTGGTGGCATGGCGTGGCTTCAGTTCTGGCGCTCTACCGCCAGGCGGGCCAGCTCGGCCATGCTGTCGCGATAGCGGCTGGCCGGCAGGAACTCAAGCTGCTCAAGTGCCTTGGCCGACATCTCTTCGGCACGGGCGCGGGTGTACTCCAGGGCGCCGGTTTCATGCACGATGGCGAGCACTTCGTCGAGGTGGTCAAGCCCGCCTTGGCGAATGGCCTGGCGAATCAGTTTGGCTTGCTCCGGTGTGCCTTCGCGCATGGCGTGGATCAGCGGCAGGGTCGGTTTGCCTTCGGCCAGGTCGTCGCCCACGTTCTTACCCATGGCTTCGGCGTCGCCCTGATAATCCAGTAGGTCGTCAATCAGCTGGAAGGCCAGACCCAGGTAGCGGCCATAGTGTTGCAGGGCGGCCTCCTGTTGCGGGTCGGCACCGGCCAGAATGGCGCCAGTGTGGCTGGCCGCCTCGAACAGCATGGCGGTCTTGCCTTGAATGGTTTCGAAGTAGGTCGCTTCATTGACGTCAGGGTTGCCGACGTTGGTCAGTTGTTGTACCTCGCCTTCGGCGATGATACAGGTGGCGCCAGAGAGCACTTCCATGATGGGCAGCGAGCCGATCTCCACCATCATCTGGAATGAGCGGGAGTAGAGGAAGTCGCCCACCAGGACCGAGGGAGCGTTGCCCCAGGCATCATTGGCGGTGGCGCGGCCACGACGCATGTTGGATTCGTCGACCACGTCATCATGCAGCAAGGTAGAGGTGTGCATGAACTCGATCAGTGCCGCCAAGGTGATGTGCGCGTCGCCGCGATAGTCCAGCGCACGCGCCGCCAGCAGTACCAGCAGGGGGCGCATCCGCTTGCCGCCGCTATCGATAATGTACTGGCCGATGGTTTCTACCAACGGGATTCGTGAAGCCAGTCGCTCCATGATGGTGCGATTGAGTGCGGCAAAATCATCGGCGACGGCCGCATGGGGCGGTGTCGGCGCAGGCGCCGTACGGGTATCGGGGTGGGTAGAAACGTTGGCTGGCATGGGGCGGTGTCATCAGCTGTTGGCCGGCATGCCGACATAAGGCAGAGGCCATGGGTTGCGCCCCATGCTATGGCGCTCTCCGATCAGGCGTCAAGCTGCGCTGCATGGGTAGAGGTTGCTTTAGTTTGATGCTTGTGTGACACACGGTGCATCGTTATAATACGCGACCCGCTCATCATGCTCCCTGTCAGATGGCTGCCAAAAGGGGCGCCACTCGAAGCAGGCCGACGAAGAGCCAACCCCCGGTGAGCACTGGGATCGTACCTGGAGAGAAAAGAACATGTACGCTGTAATCAAGAGCGGTGGCAAGCAGTACCGCGTTCAGGAAGGCCAGACTCTCAAGCTCGAGAAGCTGGAAGTGGCCACTGGCGAAACTATCGAGTTTGACCAGGTGTTGCTGGTCGCCGATGGCGATGACGTGACTGTTGGTGCCCCACTGGTCGACGGTGCCAAAGTGGCTGCCGAGATCGTTTCCCACGGTCGTGGCGAGAAAGTCACTATCATCAAGTTCCGTCGTCGCAAGCACAGCATGAAGCGTCAGGGCCACCGTCAGTGGTACACTGAAGTCAAAATTACCGGGATTTCCGCCTAAGCGGCTTCCCCTTAACGAGCGAGGACTTTGCAATGGCTCATAAGAAGGCAGCCGGTTCTACCCGTAACGGCCGTGATTCAGAATCCAAGCGTCTGGGCGTCAAGCTCTATGGTGGTCAGGTAGTTACCGCAGGCAACATCATCGTGCGTCAGCGTGGCACCAAGTTCCATGCCGGCACCGGTGTCGGCCTCGGCCGTGATCACACCTTGTTCGCCCTGAACGACGGCGTGGTCAAGTTCGAGACCAAGGGCCCGCACAACCGCAAGTTCGTCAGCGTTGTCTCTGCCTGAGCACGCTCGAACTTAAGGTAGCCAAGGCCGCTACAGGTTAGTAAAGGAAGGCCCCGCACCAGCGGGGCCTTCTTGTATCATGATGGTAGATACCGTCGGGAGAGTCTCACATGCAGTTCGTTGACGAAGCCTCGATCATCGTGGAGGCCGGCAGAGGGGGCAACGGCTGCCTGAGCTTTCGCCGCGAGAAATTCATCCCCAGAGGGGGGCCTGACGGCGGTGATGGCGGGCACGGTGGCAGTGTGTATCTGCTGGGCGATGACTCGCTCAATACCCTGATCGACTTCAAATACCAGCGCTACTATCAGGCCGAAAGCGGTCGTCCCGGACAGGGGCGGCAAATGAGCGGGCGTGCCGGTAGCGATCTGACGATCAAGGTGCCGGTGGGCACCACGGTGATCGATGAAGAGACCCTGGAAGTCATTGCCGACGTGACCGAAGCTGGGCAGCAGGTGCTGGTGGCCCAGGGGGGGCGTCGTGGACTGGGTAATATCCACTTCAAATCCTCTACCAACCGGGCGCCGCGCAGAACCACGTCGGGCACCGATGGTGAGCGGCGCAACTTGCGCCTGGAAATGAAGGTAATGGCCGATGTCGGCCTGTTGGGCATGCCCAATGCCGGCAAGTCGAGCCTGATCCGCGCTGTTTCCGCGGCCAAGCCCAAGGTGGCGGATTATCCTTTCACCACACTGGTGCCCAGTCTCGGCGTGGTAAAACTGGGGTATCACGAGCACTTCGTCATGGCCGATGTGCCGGGATTGATCGAGGGTGCCGCCGAGGGCGCCGGGCTGGGGCTGCGCTTTCTCAAGCACCTGACGCGTACCCGACTCCTGTTCCATGTGGTTGATGTGGCGCCTTTTGACGAGTCCGATCCGGCCGAAGCCGCGCGTGCCATTGCCGAGGAGCTTGAGCAGTTTTCCCCGGCGCTGTCCGAGCGACCGCGCTGGCTGGTGCTCAACAAGCTCGACCTGGTGCCCGAGGAGGAGCGCGAGGCGCGTGTGCAAGCGATTGTGTCGGACCTCGGCTGGGAAGGACCGGTGTTTCGCATTTCGGCCATCAGCAGTACCGGTACCGATGCGCTGGTTCAGGCGGCGCACCGCTGGCTGGTCGAGCAGCGTCAGCTGGAAATCGAAGATGAAGAGGCCGCCGAGCGCGAGCAGGAAATGCGCCAACGCATGGAAGATGAGGCGGTGGCGCGTGTCGAAGCGCGCCTGGGTCGCGGGCGCAAGCGTGATGTGGAAGACGATGATGATGACGACTTTGACGATGATGAGTATGACGTCGAAGTCGAATATGCGCCGTAAGTGAAACTGGCTGCGCTGAATGGCGGATTGCGGATGGAGAGCAGAGTGTGAGCGAGCAGCGGGTACCGGGGCGTGAGGCGCTGCGTAGTGCGCGGCGGGTGGTGGTCAAGATCGGCAGCGCACTGTTGACCAACGACGGTCGTGGGCTTGATGAGGCGGCCATTGGTGGCTGGGTGGATCAGATTGCGGCGTTGCACCGGCAGGGTGTCGAAGTGGTGCTGGTGTCATCGGGAGCCGTGGCTGCGGGCATGGTGCGGCTGGGTTGGCAGACGCGCCCTGTTGCTGTACACCAGCTGCAGGCCGCCGCTGCAGTGGGGCAGAACGGACTGACCCAGTGCTATGAGCATCACTTTGCGCGTCACGGCCTGCTGACCGCTCAGGTGCTGCTGACCCACGATGACCTCTCCAACCGCAAGCGCTACCTTAATGCGCGTTCGGCGTTGCGCACCCTGGTGGATCTGCGGGTGATTCCGGTGATCAACGAAAACGACACGGTGGTGACCGACGAGATCCGTTTTGGCGATAACGATACCCTGGGTGCGCTGGTCGCCAACCTGCTCGAAGCCGAAGCGCTGGTCATCCTGACCGATCAGGAAGGGCTCTACGACGCTGATCCACGCCACAACCCCGAGGCCCGGCTGATTCAGGAAGGGCGTGCCGGGGATCCGGCGCTGGCGGCCATGGCGGGTGACGGCGGCGCCCTGGGGCGAGGCGGCATGACCACCAAGATGCGTGCTGCGCGGCTGGCTGCCCGCTCAGGTGCGCTCACCGTCATAGCCAGTGGCCGTCAGCCCGACGTGCTTTCCCGCTTGATCGCCGGAGAGCGGATGGGCACCCTGTTGTGCCCCGAGGAGGCGCCATTGGCCGCCCGCAAGCGCTGGCTGGCCGGGCAGCTGCAGGTGCGTGGTACCTTGACCCTGGATGCCGGGGCAGTGCAGGTACTGCGTAACAGCGGTTCCAGCCTGTTGGCGGTGGGTGTCAAGGCACTGTCCGGTAATTTTGTACGTGGTGACATGGTGCTATGCGTTGACGAGCAGGGCGGACGGATCGCCAAAGGGCTGGTGAACTATGGGGCTGATGAAGCGCGCCGTATTCTGGGGCAGCCGAGTCATCAGATCGAGGCGATTCTGGGGTATATGGAAGCGCCGGAGCTGATCCAGCGTGATAACCTGATTGTGTTGTGAGCCAGACAGGGCGTGCTGTGTAGCATGCTGGGCGGGACCTGTGTTAGGATGCGCCATCCTCTCAGACACGGCCCGTCGTCATCCTTCGCGTTGGCGAGATGGCCCGACCGACGGGAAAGATTTTTCCTTGTCGGACAAATTGTTATCGATTCTGCCCAAGGGGCGGGATAAAAGTATTCCAGGAGATAGTCAGTGGCAAACAGCAAGCAAGCCCGCAAGCGTGCCCGTCAGGCGGAAGGTCGTCGTGTTCTGAAGGCGAGCCAGCGCGCCATGGTGCGTACTTATGTGAAGCGTGTCATCAAGGCCATCAACGGTGGCGATCACGCCGCTGCCATGGCCGAGTTCCAGAAGGCCCAGCCGATCATCGATCGCATTGCCGACAAGGACGTGCTCTCCAAGAAGAAGGCAGCGCGCCTGAAGAGCCGTCTGAACACGCGGATCAAGGCACTGGCTGCTTAAGTCACACGCCTTGACGACGCAATTGCCTGGGGTGTAAAGCCCAGTATTGCGCGTGACCAAAAAACCGGCTGCGGCCGGTTTTTTTGCGTCTGTCAGCCTGTCGTCTGTCGATTGCTTTTTCAGGTAGGGTGAATGTGACCAACCCCGAACAGCTGCCCGAAACCACTAAAACGCCTGTTCCGCCGCCGGGCGATGACGAGCGTGCCGTAGCACCCAAGACGGGTGGCTTGATGCGTTCTGGCGTCGTGGTCAGTGCCATGACCATGTTGTCACGGGTCATGGGGCTGGTGCGCGATGTGGTGGTGGCTACCCTGTTCGGTGCCGGCAGTGGAGCGGATGCCTTTTTCGTCGCTTTCAAGATTCCCAACTTCATGCGCCGGTTGTTTGCCGAAGGGGCTTTCAACCAGGCCTTCATTCCCGTGCTCTCCGAGTACGCCACCCGTGGCAGCAAACGCGAAATACGCGAGTTGCTCGATGCGGTGGCGGGGAGTCTCTTCGCCGTACTGGCCCTGATTACCGCCCTGGCGATGTTCGCTGCGCCGTGGCTGGTGTGGCTCTTTGCGCCCGGCTTCGGGCGTGATCCGGCCAAGTTGGCGTTGACGGCCGACATGCTGCGGCTCACCTTTCCGTACCTGCTGCTGATCTCGCTCACCGCCTTTGCCGGCAGTGTGCTCAATACCTGGAACCGCTTCGCCGTGCCGGCTTTCACGCCGGTACTGCTCAACCTCTCGCTGATTGGTGCGGCGTTGCTGTTGACGCCACTCATGAGTGAGCCGGCCATGGCGCTGGCCTGGGGGGTGCTGATTGCCGGTGTTGCCCAACTCGTCTTTCAAGTGCCTTTCCTGGTGCGTCTGGGGTTGATGCCACGGCCTTGGCCCAATTTGGCGCATCGGGGCGTGAGGCGTATTCTGGTGCTGATGGCGCCGGCGCTGTTCGGTGTCTCGGTATCGCAGATCAATCTGTTGCTGGATACGGTACTGGCTTCGCTGCTGGCGCCGGGCAGTGTTTCCTGGCTCTACTACTCCGACCGCCTGGTCGAGCTGCCGCTGGGAGTCTTTGGGGTGGCCATTGGCACGGTCATTCTACCGGCGCTGTCCAAACGCCATGCCGAGCAGTCAGGTGAACATTTTGCTGCCATGCTCGACTGGGCAGTGCGGGCGGTATTGTTGCTGGGGCTACCGGCGGCGCTGGCTCTGGCGATTCTGGCGGAACCGCTGCTGATTTCGCTGTTTCACTACGGCGCCATGACCGAGAACGATATTGTCATGGCAGCCATGAGCCTGCGTGCCTACGCTTTCGGCTTGATTGCTTTCATGCTGATCAAAGTACTGGCGCCGGGCTTCTTTGCGCGTCAGAACGTCAAGACACCAGTGAAGGTCGGTATTCTGGCCATGGTGGCCAATATGGTGTTCAACCTGATGCTGATCTGGCCGCTGGCGCATACCGGCTTGGCCCTGGCCACGGCGCTGTCGGCCTTTCTCAACGCCGGCTTGCTCGGCTGGCTGTTGCACAAGCAGGGCGTGCTGGTATTTCAGCCGGGGTGGGGCCGTTATGCCATTCAACTGATCGGAGGCTGTGCGCTGATGAGTGCAGGAGTGTGGTGGCTGACGCCGGAGTGGCTGCAGTGGCTCGAGTGGAGCATGTGGGCTCGCGTACAGTGGCTGGCACTGCTGGTGGTGGCTGGAGCGGCGGTCTATTTTGCCTGGTTGGCGGCACTGGGCATGCGTTGGCGGCACTTCCGCTTGCGCGGATGATTCCACCGCTTGCCGGCAAGAGAAAAGGGCAGCGGCTGTCAAGGGGGCGGGGGTTCGCTATAATCGTTCCCTTTACCGATTTACCATCAATAGGGCATTGCAGCGGCTAAATGGAAGTCATTCGAGGACTGCACAATCTGCGAGCGGAGCATTGTGGCTGCGTTGTCACCATCGGCAATTTTGATGGCGTACATCGTGGTCATCAGGCGATTCTCGACCAGTGCCGCGAGCAGGCCTCGAAGCTGGGGCTGCCGGTTGCGGTGGTGGTCTTTGAGCCCCAGCCGCGGGAGTTTTTTGCCGGTGACCAGGCGCCACCGCGCCTGACCCGACTGCGCGAGAAGGTGCGTTTGCT